>JBEDIY010000090.1:0-22940 GCA_041173245.1 Bacteroidota bacterium
GCGCATAAGAAACTATTATTATGGTGCTGTTCGTGTGCAGGGAATATCAATGAATTTAAGACCTCACAACAAGAGATTGTTGCATTAGGGCCTAAAAATGAATTAATGAGTCTTGCTCCATACTTCAATTGAGAATAATCGGATAATACAAAACGAACGGCTTTAATACCATAAAATATTCTGCAGCCATAACCAATAATTCCATTCACTAATTCACAGCCTTCACCTATTTGTGTTGTTGCATCTGGGTGGGAATTAATTGTGACGTTCTTTATTTTATTTGCACCTTTTAAATAGGCATCTTCTCCAATCCAAACATCTTTTATGATTTTACAGTTCTTTATTACTGTTCTGTCACCCACTTTTCCGTAGTATCCCAATTTATCATCAAATTGGTTTTCTGTTAATTCAATAAATTTTTGTTGTAAAGTAGAATCTGATCTATTTCTTGTCCATAAATAGGCGTCCCCCGCTGTCATACCATTAAACGGAAGTACTTTTCTGCCGGTATTTTCATTACATATTTCCAACCATATTCTTACCGATTCTGGCTCTCCTTTTTTTAGAATACCATTTCCAAATTTTGCGTGATTGGTGGTGACTAATTCATTTACATTATTGATGATTACCTCATTGCCTAATATATAGTGAGACATATAGTTCACATTATGCACTGATACATTGTTTCCGAAATCACAACTAATAATAGTAGAATTATAAATCCCAATGGGGACAATTAAGTCGCTAAAGCATAAACAGCTTGTTTCTAAATTACCAATGCGGTTTAGGCCAAAGAAAGAACAATTTTTTACCAACTCAGGATTAAATTCATTGGATACTAAAATGTTGGACCATTCATCACTACTGTTTCTATTCCGAACTAATATTTCAATTTCGAATGCAGTTAGCTTGCGATAGGCTATACCACTTCTATTTTGCTTATTTCTTAAATAGTATTCGTCCTTTCCTTTGGGTAAGTCCTTAATAAATCCATAGCCCAACTTGTTAATTGAAATCTTATTAATGTTATTCATATAAAGTAGTAAAATATTTAAAATATAGAGCAAAGATTCTGTCCAGGTTCACGCTATTCCACGGTAACTGATTTTGCTAAATTTCTTGGCTTGTCTACATCAATACCTTTATAAGTACCTACATAATAACTTAATAATTGTAAAGGGATTACACTTAACAGGGGGGCAATAACCTCGTCGATATCTGGCACAAACATAATATTGTCAGACATGGTTGGCAAAACGGTATCACCTAGGGTAGCCACAGCAATTACCTGCCCTTTTCTAGCTTTAATTTCCTGAATATTTGAAACTACTTTGTCATAATACATATCCTTGGTGGCCACAAATACTACTGGTAGATTTTCGTCCACCAAAGCGATAGGGCCATGTTTCATTTCTGCTGCAGGATAACCTTCGGCATGTATATAGGTAATCTCTTTTAATTTTAAGGCACCTTCTAATGCAATCGGAAAATTATAACCACGTCCTAAATATAAAAAGTCACTAGCACCTTTATATTGTTGTGCAATGCTTTCAATTTTAGAAGTATCCGCTAAAATTTCTTTTACTTTTTTTGGAACAGAAGCCAACTCGTTTACTAAGTGTGAATAACGTTCATCACTAATGCTTCCTTTTGCTTTGGCCATTTTTAATGCCATCATTGTTAATACAGCTAATTGTCCTGTAAATGCCTTTGTACTTGCTACACCAATTTCTGGTCCTGCATGGGTATAAGCACCTGCATGACTTAATCGTGCAATACTACTTCCTACTGCATTTACCACACCAAATATAAATGCTCCTTTTTCTTTTGCACTTTCTAGTGCTACTAAAGTATCGGCCGTTTCGCCACTTTGCGAAATAGCAATAATCACATCACCAGCATGAATCACAGGATTACGGTATCTGAATTCAGATGCATATTCTACTTCCACAGGTATACGGCATAACTCTTCTATCATATATTCTGCTACCAAACCTGCATGCCAACTGGTTCCGCAAGCCACAATCAAAATACGCGATGCCTTTGTTAGGGCTTCAATATGGTTGTCTACACCTGCCATAACAATTTGTTGTTGCTCATGTAATAACCGACCTCTTAAACAGTCGAAAATAGTATCGGGTTGTTCAAAAATTTCTTTCAACATGAAATGTTCGTAGCCACCTTTTTCAATAGCGGCAAGTTCCATATCTAGTTTCTGAATAAAGGGAGTTTGTTTTTCGTTTCCTAAATTCTTTAAAATTAATTCGTCAGCTTTTACAATCGCAATCTCATAATCATTGACATAAACCACTTCCTTTGTGTACTCGATAATAGGAGATGCGTCGCTTGCTAAAAAGTGTTCACCTTTGCCAATGCCAATAACCAACGGACTTCCTTTACGTGCAGCAATAATGGTTTCAGGATCGTCCTGATCAATTAATAAAATACAATAAGCACCTACAATTCTTTTTAACGCAATACGTAATGCTTCTTCTAAAGTACTTTTATTATTGTCCTGAATATCTTGAATAAAATTTAATAACACTTCGGTATCGGTATCACTTTTAAAAGTATATCCCTTGTTCGTTAACTCTTGTTTGATTTGTGCATAGTTCTCAATAATACCATTGTGAAGCATGGCTAACCTGCCATTATTTGATAAATGTGGGTGAGCATTTCTGTCAGATGGTTCACCATGTGTTGCCCAGCGTGTATGTCCAATGCAGATAGTTGAGTGCATATTTTTCCCAACCACGGCTTCCTCTAATTCTACAACCTTCCCTTTCTTTTTGTGTACTTGTAAATCACCGTCTTGAATAATGGCAACCCCGGTACTGTCGTAACCACGGTATTCTAGTCGCTTTAAACCTTTTAATACAATTGGATAAGCTTCCCTATGGCCAATATATCCTACAATTCCACACATAATTTACATTTTTTTAATTAAAAAAAATCTGAAAGGTTATTTCCTTGGCATAAAACGTAGGCAATAGTATGAAATAAATCTGCTGCAAAATTACGAAAAAAAAGAGGGGTGCTCAAAAGAGTTTCTTTACTATAAATGCCCTAAATTGCCCTACACTTCTTAAAAAAGTACCGTTATGATTCAAAAAATGAGGGAATTTGTAGAATTAAGGGCTTTTGGCGTTTGTAATGCCATAGGGGAAAGGCTAGGTATTGCCACTTCCCGTATTAGAATGTGGTTTATTTATATCAGCTTTTTAACCCTCGGATCACCGGTTATTATTTATATGGTGCTCGCTTTTTGGATGAACATCAAACGCTACATTTTAGCGGGCAAAAGAAATCCATTAAATAATTGGTAGACTTTTTTTATTTGGCTTTAAATAACGGCCTCTCTTAATCGCACTAATTTTTCTAGTAACGGTTCCAGTAAATGAAGTGGTAGCATATTGGCACCATCACTTTTTGCAACAGCAGGATTCGGGTGTGTTTCAATAAATAACCCGTCGGCACCAGTTGCGATAGCCGCTTTTGCAATCGTTTCAATTAAATGCGGGTTACCACCTGTTACGCCACTTGTTTGATTGGGTTGTTGAAGTGAGTGGGTGCAATCCATTATTACAGGTACATTGTTTTCTTTCATGGCAGGAATGTTTCTATAATCCACCACCAAGTCTTGATAGCCAAAAGTATTACCACGCTCTGTTAACATGATATTGTTGTTGCCCGCTAATTTAATTTTATCAACTGCAAATTTCATAGAAGCACCACTTAAAAATTGTCCTTTTTTTACGTTTACAATTTTACCTGTTTCGGCAGCAGCAACCAATAAATCTGTTTGGCGGCAAAGGAATGCAGGAATTTGTAGAATGTCGATGTACTGAGCAGCAATAGCAGCTTCGTCGTGTGCGTGAATATCTGAAGTAGTAGGTAAGTTATATGTAGCGCCTACTTTTTTTATAAGCTCAAGTCCATTGTCGTCACCAATGCCGGTAAAAGAATTAGCGCTTGTGCGGTTGGCTTTGCGGTAACTGGCTTTAAACACATAGGCAATGCCAAGATTTTTACAAATATCACTTACTTTATCAGCAATTTCCATCACCAGTTCTTCACTTTCTACCACGCATGGTCCGGCAATTAAAAAAAACTGATTTTTATTGTATGATTGATCTTTAAATAATTCTGTTAAGAAGGGCTGATTCATGTTTATTTATTTATAGTCCTAAAACTTCTTTCATTGAAAAAATTCCTTTGTGTGTAGCAGCAAATTCGGCAGCTAATACGGCACCTCCTGCAAATCCTTTACGGTTGTGCGCGGTATGTGTAATTTCTATGGTGTCAATAGTTGACGCATAGGTAGTGGTGTGTGTGCCAGGTGCTGGATCTATGCGTTCTGATGTGATTAATAAATCTGACCCTACACCAGACGCTTCATTCAACCATTTAGTTTTATGCGGGATAGCTTCAAGCACCTGTTCTGCAAGTGTTATAGCTGTTCCGCTAGGGGCATCTTTTTTTTGTGTGTGGTGAATTTCATGTAAGCTCACCTCATAATTCGTATGTTTTGCCATTAGGGCAGCGAGGGTTTTGTTGACTTCAAAAAATAAGTTAACACCGATACTAAAATTACTTGCATAAATAAGGGTGCCGTTTTGCGCCTCGCAAAATGTTTTTGCTTCTTCGTAATTTTCTAGCCAACCAGTAGATCCGCAAACTACCGGAACACCTAATGATAAACATTTCATGACATTGTCAAATGCACTATGTGGTCCTGTAAATTCAATGGCAACATCGATGCCTGCTATTTTATCTGCGCATAAATCTGCGGCATTATCGAGGTCTATTTTTAATCCAATGGTATGACCATTTGCTACTGCAATTTCTTCTATGGCTTTACCCATTTTTCCGTATCCAACGAGTGCAATATTCATGCTTACTTTATTTTGTCGTAAATATTTTTTTGGATGGCTCTTTAAAATTTAACACGAGCCCAACGCCAGGTGTTCTAGTGTTTGGGTTGAACTGTGGTTTTACTTGTAAAGATAAATCATCAGAAACATCAAATTGTTTAAGGTGCGCAAAAACAGTAGCATCAGCTACTTGAAGCCCCCAAGCCAATATAAAATATAAAATGGAATAGTCTCTATCTCTTCTAAATGTGTTTCGGTAAGACTGTAGGGAGGCAACTCCTAAATTTTTTAATTGTGGATCGATGCCAGCAAGTCCAGAACTATCTAGGGTAGGGGCTTGTGCCTTAAATTTTGCTTCGTATGCGTATTTTGTTTTGTTGTACCAACTGTCATTGTAAAAGTACAAGGCACCGGGGATGGCTAAAACACCATATACCAGTGGGATTTTCCAATATTCTTTATTGGTTGCTTGACCCCAGCCTGGTAAAATAGCGGCTCTGCGGGTAGCAGTTTGAGGTTTAAATTTTGCAACAGTAGCTACAGTTTTTTGCGCAGCACTGTCTTTTTTTTGAGCACTCAACTCCGCGCTGCAAAAAAGGATGCAGCCAATAAAATAAAAGCTCAACTTTTTTGCACCTGTCATTTTAATTTACCGTTACGTTCATGGCATCTAGTATTTTATTGAGTTCGTCCAATGAAAAATACTCGATGGTAATGCTGCCCGTTCCTTTTTTAGAATGGGTCATTTTAACTTTTGTAGAAAAATGCGAAGATAAATTGTCTTCAATTTTTTTATAGGCTGTAGGAAGGCTAGATTTATTGTCTTTGGCACCTGCAGGTTTTTGTGCGAGGTACATTTTGCGCACCAGTTCTTCGGTTTGTCTAACGCTTAAACTTTTTTGAATGATTTCTTTGAAAACAAAAAGTTGTCTATCAATGGTGTCAATGTTTACCAGCGCTCTTGCATGGCCCATTGATATTTTACTACTTCTAATAGCAAGTTGTAAATCGGGTGGTAATTTTAAAAGACGAATGTAATTTGAAACGGTACTTCTTTCTTTACCCATGCGCTCTGCTACCTGCTCTTGCGTGTAAGAGAGCTCGTCCATCATGCGCTTATAGCTGATGCCTATTTCAATGGCATTTAAATTTTCTCTTTGTAAATTTTCAAGTAAAGCCCACTCTAGTAATTGTTGGTCGTTGGCTTGTCTTACATACACAGGCACTTCTTTTAAGCCTGCCATTTTAGACGCTCTAAACCTGCGCTCACCCGCAATCAATTGGTATTTGCCAGATGCTAATTTAGAAACCGTTAATGGTTGAATAACATCATGAATTTTAATAGACTCAGCAAGTTCGTGTAATGCCTGCTCGTCAAAATCGCGGCGTGGTTGCTTTGGATTGATTTGAATATCTGCGAGCGCAATTTTACTGGTAGCAACGGCTTGTTGCGCAAGTGCAGGCTCTACCTGTCCCTTAGGGGTTTTGTATTCTGCGTCAATATTAGAAAGCAGGGACCTAAGTCCTTTGCCAATCATTTCTTTGTTATTTTTAGGACTACTCATTATTCAATAATTCTTTCTTCGTTAGAAATTTTTGTCATGCCATTGTTTTGTAAAATTTCTTTAGCAAGGTTTAAATAATTGATGGTACCCTTACTATCGGCATCATATAAAATAACCGGCTTTCCTACACTTGGTGATTCACTCAATCTGGTGTTACGGTGAATAATGGTATCAAAAACCATTTCATCAAAATGTCTTCTCACTTCGCTTACCACTTGATTGCTTAAACGTAAACGGCCATCATACATGGTCATTAAAATGCCTTCTATTTGAAGTGCTGGATTTAACCTGCTCTGAACAATTTTAATGGTGTTGAGTAATTTACCCAATCCTTCTAGTGCAAAAAATTCACACTGTACAGGAACAATAACACTATCAGCAGCAACGAGTGAATTAACGGTAATTAGACCAAGTGAAGGTGAACAATCGATAATGATAAAATCATACTTATCACGAACGGCATCTAAAATACCTTTCATCACATTTTCTCTGTTCGGATAATTGATCATTTCAATTTCGGCGCCCACTAAATCTATATGTGAAGGAATTAAATCTAGGTTGGGGACTTCTGATTTTAAAATCACATCATTGGCGGTTGCATTGTTAACCATGCAATCATACAAACTGTTTGTAATGTTGTGCAAATCAAATCCAACACCAGTGGTGCTGTTTGCCTGCGGGTCGGCATCTACAAGTAACGTTTTAAACTCTAAAACAGCCAAACTTGCCGCTACATTGATAGCAGTCGTTGTTTTGCCCACACCTCCTTTTTGATTGGCTACGCCTATAATTCTCGCCATAATATTTAATGCTTGTAAGTTGCCAAAAATAAGCTTTCAGCTACATCTTTTGAAACAATCTTATCCATACTTTGTTGTACTATTAGCCTCATGTCAAAATTCCCTAAAAACGGCTAAAAAAGGGTTAATTTTGCCTTTTTCCAACCGATTTTGGCATAAAATCACTCAATTAACTCATTTCTATGCGTAGTGCAACAAGCTGGTGGATCATCGCTCTCATCATTTTTTTACTCGATTTGTACGTTTTTCAGGCGCTAAAAACAGTAAGCCAGCAGGGGTCCGAAAGGGGGCGTCAGGCCATATATGTTACTTATTGGGTGGTTTCTTTTTTTACCATTGCTACCATGCTTTCTTTTCCTTACCTCCAATTTTTGCAAACTTCTAAGATTTTTAGAAATTATGTGTTTGCCATTTTGATAGGACTTTTTTTAGCCAAATTAATTGGTTCATTGTTTTTTGTAGCAGATGATATTAGGCGGGGTGCACTTGTGCTCATGAATAAAATTTTTCCATTATCAGGCGCACAATACATGGGACCAGAAGGGCAGGGTATTCCAAGATCTATTTTTTTAAGTTGGCTTGGTCTTGGACTTGGTGGTACTTTATTTGGAACTTTACTATTTGGTTTTAGTAACAAATACAAGTATCAAGTAAAAAATATAAAACTTCAGTTTAAAAATTTACCAGAGGCGTTTAAAGGGATGCGCATGGTACACATAAGTGATATTCATAGTGGAAGTTTTCAGGACATCGAGGCAGTTAATAAGGGTATCGATTTGATATTAAAACAAAAGGCCGATCTCATCGTATTTACGGGTGATCTAGTAAATGATAGGGCAATAGAAATGGAACCTTATCAAAATTCCTTTGGTCGTTTAACTGCGCCACTCGGTGTTTATTCTACATTAGGTAATCATGATTATGGTGATTATGTTCAGTGGCCTACCGCGCAGGAAAAAATAGATAATTTAGAATCGCTTAAAAAAGTACATGCCAATATGGGCTGGCGATTATTAATGAACGAGCATGTGGTGTTAGAAAAAGGGGTTGAAAAAATTGCTTTGTTAGGCATCGAAAACTGGGGTGCTAAGGCGCGTTTTCCGAAGTATGGGAAAATGGATCTTGCACATGTAGGTACCGAAGATATTAAGTTTAAAATTTTATTAAGTCACGACCCTAGCCACTGGGATGCACAAGTTTTACCTGAATATAACAGTATTGATTTGATGCTTTCTGGTCATACCCATGGCATGCAGTTTGGTCTCGAAAATCCTTATTTTAAATGGAGCCCTGTGCAGTGGATGTATAAGCAGTGGGCGGGTTTATATGAGCAAGGATCACAAAAACTATACGTGAATAGAGGGTATGGATTTATTGGTTATCCAGGCAGGGTAGGTATACTTCCAGAAATCACGGTTATAGAATTGGTTTAGATAAGTTATAGTTAAGCCATTTAACAATTAGTTGGAGTTTTTTTCGTTTTAAATACTAGAACTTACTAATATAAAAATTTCGATTATGAAAAAGACGTTTATTTTATTTGGACTTATTGTTTTTTTATCACTTGGTGCTGCTGCGCAAGCAGGTTTTAAATTAGGTGTGAAAGGTGGTTTAAATTTAAACAAAGTGAATGGCCAATCTTTTAATGATGCTTTTGATATGGGTTATATGGTTGGCGCTTTTGCAGAAATTGATATTAATAAATTTATAGGCATTCAGCCAGAACTTTTGTACAGTCAAACCATGACCAAGCGTTCTAGTTTTTCTACATTATACAATGCTAGATTTACCCAAGCTTTTTTAATTGATAATGCCTATACAAGACTCAACTATTTAAGTATCCCTATTTTACTGCGTCTTAATTTAGGCAAGCTCATTACATTTAATGCAGGACCTCAATTTGGTATGCTTATTGGTCAAGATAAAAATGTATTAAACAATGCGGAAAATGCTTTTAAGACTGGGGATATTTCTGCAGTAGTTGGTGCGCAATTAAACTTAAGTTCTTTCAGAATTTATGGTAGATATGTTGCAGGCTTGCAAAATATTAATGCCATTGATGACATGGAAACATGGAAAACAGCTTCGTTGCAACTTGGTATTGGACTTAAATTCTAAGTCGTTATAAAAGCAGTCCTTGCAAGAATAGGTAGGCGAAGCTAAAATAGATAATGAGCCCAGTTACATCTACAAGTGTAGCAACAAATGGTGCCGATGAAACAGCAGGGTCAA
This sequence comes from Bacteroidota bacterium, assembly GCA_041173245.1. GTDB lineage: Bacteria > Bacteroidota > Bacteroidia > Chitinophagales > Chitinophagaceae > Sediminibacterium. The sequence goes on from JBEDIY010000090.1 coordinate 9,472, forward strand.
ATCCTAAACGCTTTAAAAAGATGGGTAGCATGGAGCCTGATAAGGTACCCCATAACACAACGCCTATTAATGAAAATCCAACGGTAAATCCAATCATCATCCAGTGTTCACCATAAATGTTGGGGAAGATAGAATGCCATACGCCAACGCGTATAAAACCAATGATACCAAGTACGGTGCCCAGTAACATGCCACTGGTAATTTCACGGCGTAGCACGCGCCACCAATCGGTAATGGTAATTTCACCAACGGCCATGGCCTGAATAATTAAAGTAGAAGCTTGCGAGCCGCTATTACCTCCACTAGAGATAATCAGTGGTACAAATAATGCAAGCACAATGGCTTTTGCAATTTCATCCTGAAAATAACCCATGGCAGTAGCTGTGAGCATTTCACCAATGAATAAAATGACCAACCAACCTACTCTTTTTTTGAAGAGTTTTAGTAAAGGGATATCTAAATACGGTTCGTTTAATGCTTCGGTACCACCCATTTTTTGCATGTCTTCGCTGAACTCTTCGTTGGCAACCCAAAGCATATCATCGATGGTTACAATGCCTAACAAAATATTATTATCATCTACCACTGGAAGCGCCATGCGGTTGTTCATTTTAAAAACCTGATTGGCATGCTCCTGATCGTCATGTACATTTAAGGAAACAATACGACCATCAATAATTTCATCTACTCTTTTATAGGGTGCCGCTAAAATAACGTCTCTAATTCTGATGTCATCTACCAGTTCGCCCTTTTGATCAATGATATAAATAACATCGATGGTTTCAGAATTTTTTCCAAACTTTCGGATGGTACTAAAAACTTCAGTAACCGTATTGTGCGCGAATACATAAACATAGTCGGGCGTCATTAAACGGCCCACACTATCCTCGGGGTACCCAAGCATGGCGAGGGTAATTTTTCTTTCCTCGGGGTCGAGTAATTTAATTAAATCACGAATGGCCGCTTTAGGAAGTTCCTCCAAAAAGTCGGTACGGTCATCGGCAGGAAGTTCATTTAATAACTCGGCAGTTTTTGAAGAAGGCAGTTCTTTTACAATGTCTTTTTGCTGGGCAATATCCAAAATTTTAAAAACACTAGCCGCCCTATGAATGGCCATATTAGCAATAATTTGGGCTTCGTACTCGGGATATTCATTGATAAGCTCCGCCACATCGCTAATATTTTGATCATCTAGAAACTCTTTAATTTCTAGCTTATCTTCTTTAGCGATGAGCTGTTCGAACTGTTCATTGATATTTAATTGGTCTAGCTCCAAAGACATGGGCGCAATTTAGTCATCATTTGTGATTCGTCCATATTAAATGATATGAAAAGAGGCTGTATCTTCATATCCGACATTGATTTATATGATATTACCCATTTTAACCATTGCCCCATCTGATCAGCGCGGAAGGGGTGTGTTTGCCACCGAAAGTATTGAGGTGGGAACGACTATAGAAATTTCGCCGGTGTTGGTGGTGAGTCCAGAAGAGCGGGCCCATTTAGAAAAAACACTTATGTATGATTATATTTTTGAGTGGGGTGACGATTTATTGTCGGCCTGCGTGGCGCTTGGTTATCTTTCTATTTACAATCATTCGTATGCAGCCAACTGCGTCTATGAAATGGATTTTGATAACGCCACTATTTCTATTATAACTGTAAAGCCAGTTGCTGCTGGAGATGAATTATTTATTAATTATAATGCAGAGCCTGATAACACAAAACCCATTTGGTTTGAGGCTACATAAATATATAACTATGAAAAAAAATATTTTTAGTATTGTTTTGTTTGTGACGCTGAGTGGCAGTTTATTTGCGCAAAGCGATAGTGTGCTATCTGTTACGACTGCTTATATAACACCGCTTAACACAGGGCTCCAATTGCAAGATGAAGAAGAGGAAGATCAATTTGTAAAAGGGAACCCAACGTATTACAATTGGAAACAAGCTAGTAAGCAAATTCATTTTTTTGTAAAAATCAGAAAGGCGGGGGAGTTGCGCGTTCAGTTACAGTTCAACAATAAATGGGCCCAGCCTATTCAGGTAAGTGTGGGTGCTACTGTATTAAAAGTGATGCTTCCTGCAACGAGTAAATTTACAACCCTTAAACTGGGAAAGGTTTTAATATCCGATACAGGCTTTGTTCAAATCACTTTATCAATGCCTAAAAATACGGCGCGCATGCAGGCATCTATTGCGGGAATTTTACTCGGCGGCACAGCGGTGGAACAAATGCATTACAACCACAAACCTAGGCGCAATGCGGCATCTGTGCATTTAAAATACCCGGTTTCAGATAGCGTTAAAACGGTTTCTTTTTACAATGAAATAACCGTCCCTGCTGGCTTTGATCCAATTCATACCTATTATATGGCCTGTGGTTTTGCACGTGGTTATTTTGGTATTCAGGTAAATAGTGAAAAGGAAAGACGCGTTATATTTTCGGTGTGGGATGCAGGTAACGAAGCCGTAGACCGTAATAAAGTAGAAACCGATAATAGAGTCGTGCTACTTGCAAAAGGGGACAGTGTAATAACCAATGATTTTGGTAACGAAGGTACAGGAGGACATAGCCACTTTGTTTACCCATGGAAAACCCAAACCACGTATAAATTTTTAGTAACTGCATTAACAGATTCTGCTTCTCAAACAACTATTTATTCGGGTTATTTTTATGTTCCAGAAAAACAAAGATGGAAATTAATCGCGAGTTTTTCGGCACCAAAAGATGGCAAGGCTTTACGAGGTTTATATTCATTTAGTGAAAACTTTGTAGGCATTAATGGTCAGCTAGAAAGAAAAGCTTTGTTTGGAAATCAGTGGATTCAAAACGGTGCCAATGGGCAGTGGCAAGAGCTTACAGAAGCGCGCTTTTCATATGATGTTACTGGAAAAATGGGAGATCGAATCGATTATGGTGCCAGCGTAACATCAAATGGTGCATTTGAACTTTGGCATGGCGGGTTTAAAAATGCCACAGCAAATTTTGGTCAATCCTTTACGAGGCCAGCACTTTTAAATAAACCAGTTATTGATTTTACAAAAGACGCAGACTCTTTAAGTTTGGCACAAAAAGATATTGCACAAATTAAAGCAGCTGTTGCAGCAGGTATTATTGATACCATAGGAAGTGTTGGTGGCGTTTATTATCAAATTGTAAAAGAAGGTAGTGGTGATTATGTACATGTAACCGATACCGTTACTGTTTTTTATAAAGGAACACTTTTAAAGGACGGTTCTATTTTTGATCAAACAAAAGATAAGCCTGCACGTTTTCCTTTGCAGCGATTAATTAAAGGTTGGCAAATAGGAGTGCCCAAATGTAGGGTAGGCGGCACCATAAAAATTATTATTCCAGCAGGCATCGCTTATGGTATGCGCACTAGGAGTAAAGCCATACCGCCCAATAGTGTGTTGGTATTTGAGATTGAAGTAGTTAAAGCAGAGCCTGCCAAAAGCTAGTTTTGTGGAGGATTTTAGGTTATTTAAGACCTAAATTTCAATTTTATTTGCTCAATGCCCACCAAGGCGCTATTTTTGTACTCTAATGAAGCAATTTACACATAACCACCATCATCATTTCTTACCAAACGGGTAGGCTGTAGGTGTTTGTGTCATTATAAAACATTGAAGAGGCTTACCATTTGGTAGGCCTCTTTTATTTTAAACTAAGTATATGAAATTAAGGTTAGCGATTCAAAAAAGTGGGAGGTTACATGACGATTCTATTAAACTTTTAAAAGAGTGTGGGATTGATATTAGTAATGGCCTAAACAAGTTAAAGGCAGAAGCTTCTAATTTCCCCATCGAAGTTTATTTTTTGCGTGATGATGATATTCCTCAATACGTTGAAGATGGTGTTGCAGATATTGGTATTGTAGGAGAAAATGTAGTGTATGAAAAAAACAAGCCGCTAACTGTACTTAACAAATTGGGCTTTGGCAAATGTAGGCTTAGTATAGCTGTGCGTAAATCCGAAAATTATACGGGCTTATCATTTTTAGAAGGCAAAAAAGTGGCTACTAGCTATCCAGTTATTTTATCGAAATATTTAAAAGACAAGGGTGTAGCTGCTGAGGTGCATGAAATTAGCGGAAGTGTAGAAATTGCGCCAAGCATTGGATTAGCCGATGCAATTTGTGATTTGGTAAGTAGTGGATCTACTTTATTTTCGAATGGCTTAAAAGAAGCCGAAACCATTTTGGTCTCTGAAGCAGTACTCGTTGCAACGAGTTTAATTAGTGCCGAAAAGCAGGCCATCATTGACCGTTTATTATTTAGAATTGAATCTGTAAAAAAGGCGCGTAACACCAAATACATTTTATTGAATGCCCCCAATGATAAACTATCTGATATCATTGCATTATTACCTGGTATGAAAAGCCCTACGGTATTACCTTTAGCAGAACCAGGTTGGAGTAGCGTTCATAGTGTACTCAATGAAAATGATTTTTGGGAAATTATTGAACAGTTAAAAGCAGCTGGTGCACAAGGAATTTTAGTAGTACCGATAGAAAAAATGGTGATATAAAAATATTGTATGAAAATAATTGTAAACCCTTTATTAGAAACACTTCCGGAATTACTGCAAAGACCAGTAATGGATCATGCTGCACTGCAAACTGTGGTACAGGGTGTTTTAGATGCGGTACGCACAGGTGGTGACAAAGCGGTAGTTTCCTACACAAAACAATTTGATGGTGTAACTATTGATAATTTGCAAGTTTCTGCTACAGAAATAAATGAAGCTACGCTATCACTAGCGCCTGCATTAAAAGTAGCCATTCAGCTTGCTGCAAAAAATATTCGTTGCTTTCATGAAGCGCAGGTAAATGCTCCGGTAACAATAGAAACGATGCCAGGTGTGCGTTGCTGGCGTAAAACTGTGGGGATTGATAAAGTGGGGCTTTATATACCGGGTGGATCGGCACCATTATTTAGTACGGTTTTAATGCTGGGTATTCCTGCAGTGATAGCAGGTTGTAAAGAAATTATTTTATGTACGCCTCCATCAAAAGACGGATCCGTGCATCCTGCTATTTTATATGCAGCATCGGTGGTAGGTGTTACTAGTATCTATAAAATAGGTGGTGTGCAGGCTATTGCAGCGATGGCATACGGCACCGAAACGGTGCCGCAGGTGTATAAAATTTTTGGTCCGGGTAACCAGTATGTTACTGCTGCAAAACAACTGGTGCAACAATCAGGTGTGGCTATTGATATGCCTGCAGGGCCTAGCGAAGTGTGTGTATTAGCGGATGAAACTTGTAATCCGGGTTTTGTGGCTTCTGATTTATTGTCGCAGGCAGAACATGGGCCGGATAGTCAGGTGCTACTTGTAAGTACGAGTAGTAAACTAGTAGATGAAATTAACGAGGCTTTAGTATCTCAATTAGCGGTACTCCCTCGAAAGGATACCGCGCAACAGGCACTTGAAAATAGCACTGCTATTGTAGTTGACTCCATGGAGCAGGCTATTTTTATTGTAAATAGTTACGCTGCAGAGCACCTTATTATTGCTTGCAAAAATGATGAAGTAATTGGCGAACAAATAACCAATGCAGGTTCTGTATTTTTAGGAAATTATAGTCCAGAATCGGTGGGGGATTATGCGAGTGGCACCAACCATACACTTCCTACAAGTGGTTATGCAAGGGCGTATAGTGGCGTGAGTGTGGATAGTTTTGTAAAAAAAATAACCTATCAAAAATTAACGCCTGCAGGATTACAAGCCATTGGAGCAGCAGTAGAAACCATGGCAGCAGCAGAAGGGTTAGACGCACATAAAAATGCAATCACCATTCGTTTGCAAACATTATAAATACTTGAAAGCATAAATACAGTAGCATGTTTGATGTTCAAAAATTAGTGAGAGAAAATATTAAAAACTTGGCACCGTATTCATCGGCGAGAGATGAATTTAGTGGCACAGCTAAAGTTTTTTTAGACGCCAATGAAAATAGTTTTGGTTCACCATTAACCAAGTGGTACAACCGCTATCCCGACCCACATCAAGTAGCTATTAAGGCTGCATTATCTGTGATCAAATCGGTTCCGGCAGAACAAGTATTTATTGGAAATGGAAGTGATGAGTGTATTGATTTATTATTTAGAAGTTTTTGTGCGCCAGGCAAGGATAATGTTATTATTTGTCCGCCTACCTATGGCATGTATGAAGTGAGTGCTAATATCAATGATATAAAAATTAAAAAAGCGCCCTTACTTCCTGATTTTCAATTAGACCTTATTCATATAGAAAATTTAATTGACGCCAACACTAAAATCATATGGATATGCTCACCCAATAATCCTACCGGAAATTCTATCGAGCGTTCCTCTATCGAAATGGTGCTTAATAATTTTAATGGTCTCGTTGTTATTGATGAAGCCTATATTAATTTTTCGAAGCAAAAATCTTTTATTCAGGAGTTGCAAGACTATCCCAATTTAGTGGTCTTGCAAACCTTAAGTAAAGCTTGGGGACTTGCTGGATTAAGACTTGGTATGGCTTATGCTTCTGAAGCAATCATTTCTATTTTAGACAAAGTAAAGCCTCCGTATAATATCAATACCGCAACCCAAGAGCTCGTATTAAAAGCCCTTGAAGAAGTGGGTCAGGTAAACGATATGATTAAAATTATTGTAAATATGCGTGAGGCGCTAGCGAATGTGTTTAGAAAAATGCCTACGGTAGAAAAAGTGTACCCGTCTGATGCTAATTTTTTACTCGTTAAAATAGCAGATGCAAGGGCAGTGTATGACTTTTTGTTAACGCAGCAAATAGTGGTTAGAGACCGCAGCAGCGTAGAACTTTGTGAAAACTGCCTCCGAATTACCATTGGCACCGAAAAAGAAAACACCTTGCTTGTAGATGCCATGCAGGCCTGGTACAACAGGTAAACAAAATGACCATTACGTTTAAATAATAATTATATTAGAGCTCTATTTATACATCAATTTTTATACCATGAAAAAAGTTACTCAATTTTTAGTTTTCTCAAGTTTGTTTATTTCGATGTTGCTTGCAAATGTTAGCACATCTGCGCAAAATATTAAACCCGATGCAGATAATGCAGGCTTAACACTTCCTTCAGGATTTGCTGCTTTAAAAGTAGCAGATAATTTAGGTCGTACAAGACATATTGTAGTAAACAAACAAGGTGCTATTTATGCTAAACTTGAAAGACTTGATAATGGAAAAGGCGTTTTAGTTTTAAAAGATACCGATGGTGATGGAAGAGCGGAAACTAAAACATCATTTGGAAATTTTACGGGTACCGGTATCGCCATCAAAGGCAATTATTTATATGCGGCTTCTAACAAAGAAGTATTTAAATATGCGCTCAATGAAAATGGAGATATTGTGGATGAAAATGCAGCAGCTACCATCGTTACTGGACTCGTTGATAAAGGCCAACACAACTCAAAATCTATTACACTTGACAATGCGGGTAATATTTATGTAAATGTTGGTGCGCCTTCAAATTCATGCCAAGAAAAAGATCGTACCAAAGGATCGATGGGTATGATGCCTTGTCCAATACTAGATTCGGCAGGTGGTATTTGGCAGTTTAAAGTTGATCAGTTAAACCAGAGCTACGCAACAGGTGTGCGCTATGCAACTGGACTTAGAAATGTGGTAGGACTTGATTGGAACAACCAATTAAACCAGTTGTTTGTGACACAGCATGGTAGAGATATGCTAAATAATTTATTTCCTGATTTATACGATACAACAACAAGTGCCGAGCTTCCTTCAGAAACCATGTACGCTATTAGAAAAGGCGACAATGCAGGCTGGCCTTATATTTACTATGATCATGTAAAAGGAAAAAAAATGATGGCACCAGAATATGGTGGTGATGGTGTTAAAACAGTAGATGATAAATACATCAATCCTGCTATGGCGTTTCCCGCACACATGGCACCTAACGGTCTTTTATTTTACACCGGCAATCAATTTCCAGCTCGTTATAAAAACGGTGCGTTTATTGCGTTTCACGGCTCATGGAATAGATCACCGCTTCCGCAAGAAGGCTACTATGTTGTATTTGTTCCTTACGAAAACGGAAAACCAACCGGAAAGTGGGAAGTATTTGCAGATGGATTTTCTGGAAAATCAGTAGTGAAAAATCCACGTGATGCACAGCACCGTCCTTGTGGTTTAGCAGAAGGTCCTGATGGTTCTTTGTACATCTCTGATGATGTGAAAGGAACGATTTACAGAATCATGTACCAAAAATAAAAAAGCATGCAGCGTATTTATATAACGTTTGTTTTTGTATTACTATTTGTTGCGGGGTCGTCTGCGCAAAGTAGTAATAAACTCGTAGCAGCAAGTGTCGCGCGCGGTAAAATAGTCTACCTACAACGTTGTATGGTATGCCATCAAGCAGATGGAGGCGGTGTTCCAAAACTCAACGCACCACTAGATGCATCGACTGCTGTGAATGGATCTGACGTAGCTAAACTGATCAAATATATTGTAAAAGGCTTTGCAGACCGCGTTGAAATTGATGGAGAACTCTATTCCAATGCCATGCCTGCTGCCGCCGATTTAACGGATCAACAAATTGCAGATGTACTAACTTTCATAAGAAGTAATTGGTCGAATAAAGCAGGTCCGGTAACACCTTTGCAGGTGAAGCAAACAAGAAGTAAATTAAAATAGCGTATAATAATCTGGCATGAAGAGAATTTTATTTATTGATAGAGACGGTGTGATTTTACAAGAGCCGCCACAAGATTTTCAGGTAGATAGCACAGATAAAACAAGCTTTGTACCGGGGGCTATTGTTGGACTCTCAAATATTGCCGCATCACTTGATTATTATAAAGTAATGGTGACCAACCAAGATGGACTTGGTACGCCATCCTATCCGGAAGCTACTTTTTATCCCTACCAAAATTTAATGCTTCGTACACTTGAAGGGGAAGGGTTCACCTTTGATGAGGTGATTATTGACAAAACCTTCGCACACGATAATGCGCCTACGCGTAAGCCGGGTACGGGCTTACTTACGCATCTGATTAATAATCCGGCTTACGATTTGAGTAACTCATTTGTTATTGGCGACCGCTACACCGATATACAACTTGCAAAAAATTTAGGATGTAAAGCCATTTATTTTAAAAGTGATTTGCACCCACTTACTCCTGAGCAGGATCAAGACCTACGTAGCACCATTGCGCTTGAAACAAATAGCTGGCAGGAAGTGTATAGTTTTTTAAAATTAGGCCTCCGAAAAGTGAGCCATGCACGAAATACCAACGAAACAAAAATACAAGTAGACATTAACTTGACAGGATCCGGCATTGCCAACATACATACAGGTCTCGGATTTTTTGACCATCTGCTCGAGCAAATTGCGCGTCATGGAAATATTGATCTAGCCATCACCACGATTGGTGATTTACACATAGATGAGCATCACACAATTGAGGATACTGGACTAGCGCTTGGCGAAGCATTTGCTTTGGCGCTGGCCGACAAGCGCGGTATGGAGCGTTATGGCTTTGCACTTCCAATGGATGAGGCAGAAGCAAAAGTACTTATTGATTTTGGTGGTCGAAACTGGTTGGTATGGGACGCTACTTTTAAAAGAGAAAAAATAGGAGAGATGCCTACCGAAATGTTTTTCCATTTCTTTAAATCCTTTTCGGACGCAGCAAAGTGTAATTTAAATATTAGTTGTGCTGGCGATAATGAGCATCATAAAATAGAAGCCATTTTTAAAGCCTTTGCAAAAGCCATTAAAATGGCGGTTAAACGCGATCCATTTTCCAATCACTTACCCTCGACAAAAGGGGTGCTTTAGGTCTAGGCGTGTTTTAGATTTATTGTAAAATGCTCGTGTTGTTGATTTTGTCTAAAATTTTATGGGCCACTTCCATTGCTAAATAGCCATCAATTTCACTTACCACCGTAGGCTTGTTGTTTACAATTGCGTCTACAAAAGAAGTAAGTTCTAGTTTAATAGCGTTAAGTGGTTCGATACTTGGATTTGCAATAGCAATTGTTTTTTTGCCATTTGGCGTTTCAATATCAAAAGAAAATACACCTACATCTTCTGGTTGTTTTAATTTAATAATTTCAGTTTTCTTTTCTAATAAATCTATGCCAATGTATGCGTCTTTTTGGAAGAGTCTTACTTTGCGCATTTTTTTCATTGAAATGCGGCTACTTGTTAAGTTAGCAACACAGCCATTGTTAAATTCAATTCTCACATTGGCAATGTCTGGCGTATCGGTCATAACGGCTACACCACTTGCTGATATTGATTTTACATCCGATTTTACAAGGCTTAAAATAATATCAATATCATGAATCATTAAATCTAAAATCACACTAACCTCGGTGCCTCTTGGATTGAATTGCGCTAGCCTATGCACTTCAATAAACATAGGATTGAGGTTCATTTCTTTTAACGCTAAATAGGCAGGATTAAATCTTTCTACATGACCCACTTGCATTTTCACGCCAGCTTCTCTCACCATGTTCACTAAATCTTTACCTTCTTGTAGGGTATGGGCTAAAGGCTTTTCAACAAATACATGTTTGCCTTTTCGGATAGCCATCATACAAACTTCGTAATGCAAATCGGTGGGTGTGATAACATCGATGATATCACAGGCTTCAATTAATTTTTCTTCATCAGAAAATCTTTTGAGGCCATGTGTGTTAATGACTTCATTGGCGTTGTCATTATTAGGATCAAAAAATCCTATAATTTTTACGCCTTCAATTTCTTTCCAATTTGATATATGAAACTTGCCAAGGTGTCCAACGCCAAAAATCCCTACTTTAAGCATGTATGTATTTATTTGCCGTAAAGGTAGGCAAACGGGGTCCTTTAACTGCCTAGGCGTATTGTATGTGGATATTTTACTTCTTTTTCTTAACGGGCGCCTTTTTAATAGGCGCTTTTTTAGGTGGGGCTTTCTTTGCTACAGGCTTCTTTCCAGATGGAGTTTTCTTCTTAATAGGGGTAGGCTTTTTCTTTTTGCTACTTGATTTTTTACCTTTTTTCGACTTTTTAGATTTACTCGTTGGCTTTTTTTCTAAAGCGTCAATGACAGGAGATGTAGTGGGGTATCTGTAATTTACTAGGTCTACTTTATCAAATATAACGGTCTCTGTTTTTAACTGTTGTGTGGTTAAGTCAATTAATAGTAAAGGATCAAAAGAGTAATCTTTGTAACGCATTTCAAAATGAAGGTGTGGTCCTGTAGAGTGTCCGCTTGTTCCACCAAGTCCAATGTGCTGTCCACTTTTTACGTATTGATTTTCTATAACATCTATTTTGCATAAATGTCCGTAAATCGTTTCCAATCCATTTTTGTGTCTGATAACTATGCAGTTTCCAAAACCTGATTTATTAAATTGTGCATACCTTACAACGCCATCAAATGCAGCCACTATAGTATCTCCAATATTTAAATCTACATCTAAACCATGATGCTGTCTGCCCCATCTTTTTCCGTATTCCGAATTTATTTTGCCATACCAGGTTAATGAAAACCTTTCATCCTTGTTAATCAAAGGCAAATAAATTTCTTCGGGTAAATCATTAAACGCTACACTATCGTATACAAATGTGATAGCATTGACCCAATCTTTTGTATAAACAGAATCATTGGTTAGTAGAGATGTAGTTATGACATTAGCACTATCAACAGGTAAGGCAGGCGTTGATATCCAGGTTTTTTCACTTAAAATAATTGGATTGGGAATGGGGTTATAGTAAATGCTTCTAACCGGCTTTCTGCTTCTTTTTGATTTTCTTTTTTTACTGCTTTTCTTTTTTTTGCTCGTAGGCTTTTTTGAAGTACTTGTCTTTTTTTTGACAGGGGCTTTTTTCTTGGCGGGCGCTTTTTTTGAAGTAGACTTTTTTGCTGGAACAGGTTTTTTCGATTGCGCAAAGCCCTCTGGCGTAATAATGCCTGTTGCTACCAAAATGGTAACAACGGCAATGCACTTACTTAAAAAGGCCTTAAAACGCATTAAATATTAATTAGTTATGTGAACAATGGGTGCCAAGATACTAAAATCTCATAAAAAGGGGGTTAACATGTTAAATTCCTGCTATCTTATTGATATCTAATTAGGGTTACGTTGCCTTGTCTTATAACCGGTTTATTGTTGTAGTCAAATCCTTGTATAATCCAAGTATATGTTTCCATGGGTTGATTAACGCCATTGCTAGTTCCGTCCCAATATTTACTCATATCAGATGTTGAAAATACTTCGTGCCCAAATCGATCATAGATTTTAAAGTATTTGATTACCGTTACACCTACATAAATTGGTTTGAAAATTGCGTTATCTCTATTATTACTTGCAGGTATAAATGCCCGTGGTAAGAATATGTCAGTTCCTGGGAATCCCCAAATTTCTTGCCTATCATTAATCGTACATCCTGCCGAATCAATAATTGTAATCTTATAAATTGTTTTTGGATGTTGTACATTAATGGTAACGCATCTGCTATCAATTGGATTGATGTCGGTGCTTGGTGACCATGTGTATTTGTTACCACCAGGAAGGGCACACAAGCTCTGTGCTATATTGTACTGTAAGTATTTAATCGCGTATACAGAATCTCTTCTTCTATCAATAATTTTTAGCGGAATAGTTATGGAGTCTTGTAAGTATGGACAAAGATTTCCACTTACTAAAAGTTTAACAGGAAACGTTCCAATACGATTATAAATATGAACTGGACTCGTAACACTGCTAAATGAATTATCTCCAAAATCCCATCTCCAAGATCCTACTTTGTCGGCATAGCCAGCAACACTTGAGTCCTTAAAGAAAATAGGCGTTTCAACACAATAGTTAGTGATGCCAAATTTAGCTTTAGGATAACCAATAACTGTTACAGAATCTACAAAGGTAGAAGTCATACAAGAGCTATCTGCTCTAACTGTTAAGCGAACTCCAAATTTTCCAGCAAATTTAAATCGGTGTGTAGGATTAGCTGTGTAATTGAGTGGAATACCATCACCAAAATCCCATGTGTACGATATAAATTTGGTGCTACCATATCCAAGTGTTGATGTATTTACAAATGGTATGGAATCAGTTAAACAAATTTGTTTAGGCATTACAAAAGCTGCTTTTGGTGAGCCGTAAACAATTAATTGTTTGGTTAGTGGAAGTGAAGTACAGCCTTCATTATTTGTTACTGTAAGGGTAATATAATATTTACCAGGCTTATTAAATAAATGCGTTGGACTTTGTGTTGTAGAGCTACTACCATCGCCAAAATTCCAATTCCAATTTCTAATGGTGGTTGGTGCATAGGTAGAAGATAGGTCTGTAAACTTAATCTTAATTGAGTCGATACAACTTAGACTGTCACTCATATTAAATGATGCAATTGGTGCATCAATGAGTAGTGGATAGGTAACCGAATCTTTTAGATTCGGGCAAGCAAGTCCGCTAACGAGTAATTTAACATTGT
>JBEDIY010000091.1:0-9736 GCA_041173245.1 Bacteroidota bacterium
ACAACAAAGGACCCACGATTTAACGTAAGTCCTTGATTATCATGTAGCGAGACCGGGATTTGAACCCGGGACCTCAGGGTTATGAAGATTTTTTGAGAAAATGAAGGCGTTGATTTGTAATGGGTTATGTTTTCACAAAACCGAAATCAACCGATTTGGACCGATTTGAGGGGGTGTTTTCATGACACAAAAAAACTATCTTCAGCCTATTAATTACACATTATGCATACTTATCTTGTAAATGCGACTATTCAAATTCTACCATTAGCCCAAGACAAGCATCCATATGACTGGGTAGATGATGCTATTACTGTGATACAGTCCTCTAATTTAAAATATGAGGTTAGACCTTTTTCAACTGAATTAGAAGGCACCTACGAGCAGGTTATAAAGCTATTCAATGATGTGAATGAACATCTTTATGCAAAGAAATGTGATGAATGGATATGTAATTTACAAATCCAAATAAGAGCTAACGGCGATATGACTGGAGAAGAAAAAACTGCTAAATTTAAAATCTAATCACCCAACTTAACAAGATTTGAGGGTGTGTTTTCCTCACGTAAGGAAAAACAAGTACACATTAAAAAAATGAACAAAATTGAATATTTAAAAACTGCAAATTCTAAAAGAGTTATGAGATATTTGATACATAACAGTTGTGAACCTCATGCAGAAACAGAAAAGGACCTACGATTTAACGTAAGTCCTTGATTTATATGAAGCCAGCATTGAACTACATTATAACCAAATGTAGAGGGATTTAGGGAATTCTATAGTTTGGTATGCGTCTTAAATAAGTTCCTTAAAATTAAATAAAGTCAGACTTAAATATCGACTTTTTCATCTCAAAGGTTCTTCAAATTTGAACTCATTAAGAACCACTTAATTTCAATTTTATTACACTTCCATATTCACATTTAATTGAAAATGCATCTTTTAGTAAAGTTTGATTAACATGGCTTAGTATGGACCTAATAACACCTGCATGTGTAACAATAACTACTGATATAAAAGATTGGTTGGTTAAAATATCAAGGAAATTTTTTACTCTTTGATGAAGCTCTATGAAATTTTCTCCACCATGGGGTTTTTTATTGACAAAATCATTCATCCAAATCTGTAAATCAACCTGATCGATATCATCCCACTTATTATTTTCCCATTTTCCAAAATCTACTTCTTTTAACAAGTCACTATATACCACATTTAAATGATTGTATTTATATTCACTTAAATAGGAAGCTAATAAACTGCATCGGATTAATGGACTAGCATATATCACATCTGTAGTATCAGGTAATTGTGATAAAATACTTTGAATGGAAATGTTAAAACTTACATCATCAATTGCAACATTTGTTTGACCGTAACAAATAGATTTGTCGATTAATGGTTTTGTATGTCTAATTAAATAAATTTCCATAAAACAAAGGCTGATAAATAAAATACAATTTCACATAATTGTTGTGTAGCACCAAGACAGTCGCCCGTATAACCACCAATCCATTTTTTAAAATAATTAGCTAAATATACTTTCATTAAATAAACAGGAATGATAAGTAAAAATGCCATTGCATTCTTAAAAAGTATTATCGGAAGAATACCAAATAAGGATGCAATTAAAAAATGAGTAAATAAAAACTTTTTGGCAACTGGTTTTGCTTTGCTATCCTCGTTCTCTCTCACGTATTCGTGTGTAAGAATAAATGTAGAGGCAGCCCATCTTGATAATGCATGAGCAGCTATTAATACAATGGGGATTTGTATGGGCGTAAAAGATGCAAGAACATAAAATTTTAAAGAGAGTATAAAAATAGTACCAATTACTCCATAAGCGCCTACCCTGCTATCCTTCATGATCATTAATATCTTTTCTTTAGTCCATCCACCGCCAAAGCCGTCACAAACATCTGCAAAGCCATCTTCGTGAAAAGCCCCTGTTAACAATACAGAAGCAGCCATAGATATTATAATTGCAATGGATGGGTTAAATAAATAATTTGCCCCTACAAATACCAATGAAGCTATTAAAGCTACTATCCAACCAATAAGAGGGAAATATTTTGTGGCTTTATTTAAGTAGTCAGCATCATGATTTACCCAACTAGGTACTGGAATTCGGGTATAAAACATAACAGCTGTTAAAAATATTTGTACTTCTTTTTTCATTTTTATTTATTCTTTATTACTGATATTCGCTGACTCAAAACTTGCCATCTCATTTAAAAAATTTATTGCACTTTTAACTAAGGGAATTGCAATGGCAGCACCTGTACCTTCACCTAAACACATTTGTAAATTTAATAATGGTTTAGCCTTAAGGTAGTGTAACATCATTTCGTGACCCTTTTCACCACTGACATGTGCAAATATGCAATTCTTTAAAATAGATTCATTTATTTTACTTGCTATTATTAATGCGGCAGTAGCAATAAAACCATCTACTAAAATAATCATATTTTGATTTGCTGCTTCAATGTATGCACCAACCATCATTGCAATTTCAAAGCCACCTACTTTTTGCAAAAGTTTTATCGGCTTATCGTTTAATGCTTGTAATTGGTGAAATTGATATACTTTTTTAAGTGTTTTCATTTTTTGAGTAAGCTGTACCTCATTAACACCTGTTCCTCTTCCAATACAATCTTCCACATTCATTTGTAATATGCTACTCATTATTAATGATGCGGATGAGGAATTACCAATACCCATTTCACCAAATCCAATGGTATTACAACCATTTAAAACAATATTTTTCACTATTTCTTTGCCTTTTTCAATAGCGCTATGGGTTTCAGCTTCTGTCATTGCCTCTTCCAAAAGATAGTTTTTAGTGCCTAAATTCATTTTTGCAGTGATGAAATTTTTAGCATCTATCATCACATTAAAGTCATAATTAACACCACAATCCACCACTTTTAATTGAATGTCATTTTGTCTGCAAAAAACATTGATTGCTGCTCCCCCATTTAAGAAATTTAAAACCATTTGAGCAGTAACTTTTTGTGGATACGGATTTACTAGCCCAGTAGCAGCTATGCCATGATCGGAAGCAAAGACCACAATATGTGGATTGATAATTTGTGGTGTTAGACTATTTTGTATTTGTCCGATTTGTAAGGCAATTTCTTCGAGCATACCCAATGCACCCAAGGGTTTAGTTTTAAAATCTATTTTATGCTTTAATTCATCTATAATAGGAGATGGTGCAGTATTCATAATTAAAAATTTATGATTGTAATAATATATCACAGAACCAGAAGCCTTTTGTACCCACCTCTTTAATTGGAGTAGGATGGTCTTTAGTTTTTAATATTAATTCTTTATAGGTTTTTTCTCCAGCCACAATATTCATTTTTGTTTTAAAAAAAGGTGCTTCATAGCAAAAGCTGTGAAATTCACCATTTTCTCCACAAGGATCTACATTTTTTGGCAATTGGGACAAAAAACTATCATCAATAACCCTACCGCACCAGTCTTTGTCTAAATAACCATCATTGATACAACAGGTAATGGTTTTAAAACCCTTTTCAATAAAATCATTTATTAATTGTAATGTGTCTTCTTGCCATATAGGGAATAAACAATTCATTCCAATACCTCTCATTTTATCTTCACGGTATTGTTTTAAGTCTTCTAAAAAAATATCTCCAAATGCAACTGTGCTTATTCCTTCAGATTTCACTTTTAACAATGTATCATTCATCTTTCGTTCATACTCATTGTTATCTGCCTCATAAACATATACTTTTAACAAGGGAATACCAATTGATGCGGCTTGTGCTTCAATTAGTTCTTCTCTAACGCCATGCATTGAAAGTCGCTTTAAGTTTCCATTAATGGTACTTAATAAATATTTTACTTCATATAATTCATTTTGTAAAATCTTATATAATGCATAACTGCTGTCTTTACCTCCACTCCAACTAAACACGATGGGTATTTTATTCATTCTTATCATCTTTTACAACTAGGGATATCCCACTAACCATAAAGATTACTTTACTTGCTTTATTTGCAGCATATTGATTTGCCCAACCTTGCAAGTCGGTAAACTTCCTGCCAACCTCTGTTTCGGCATGCATTCCCATCCCTATTTCATTACTAATAATTATAAATGTTCCTTGTTTTTCGTGTAATGCATCAATTTGTGATTTAAAAAGATCCAAAGACTGTTGAATGTTATTTTTAGTATCCATAAAAAAGTTAGTAAGCCATAATGTGACGCAATCAATAATACATACTTTATTTTCAATTGGAAGTAAGCTTACATTTCTTTGTTCCTCAAAATTTAACCATCTTTCATCTCTTTCATTTTGATGACGTTTTACTCTCTGCTCAAAATCATCATCCCAAACCTTGGCAGTTGCAACATAAATAGGATTATCTGACAAGGACAATGCTAATTTTTGTGCAAAACTACTTTTACCACTTCTAGCACCACCAGTAATAAATATGATCATACTTTTTTTTAATTTGTGAATACATTCTCTACATTGTAAGAAAATGTTTTATGCTTAAGGCGCTCAGGAATTTTAAATATATTGGGATGAAACAGCGCTGCTAGTAATTCAATGCCGTCTACTAATGTAGACGGTGATGGTTGCGTGAACAAATCAAAGTCTATTAGAAAAACTTGATTGTTTTTTACAGCATCTAATTCATGCCAATTTTCTTTAATTGATAATAAGGATAACTCTCTTTTAGCTCTTTCAATATGGAAACCACATGGAGCAATGATTAAAACCTCTGGATTGTATTTAATTATTTTATCCCAAGGGATTGGGATACTATCTCCTCCAGGATTACTTAACATATCAATGCCACCTGCTTGTGCTATCTGAAAAGGTATCCAATGACCACAATTATAGATTGGTTCAATCCATTCTACAAGCATCACTCTTTTTAATGGCATTGAATGCAAGCGAAGTGTATCCAAAATACTCGCTGTTCTTTTTTGTAAACCAGCTAAGTAAGTATAAGCTGCTTCCTCATGACCCATTGCTGTTGCAATTAGGGTTGCAGTCCTATAAACATCCTGCAAATTATTAGGCGTAAGTGGAATTAGCTGTGGCTGTTTAGTTAGCTTTGCTACCGCTGCTTCAGTACATTTAGTGTCTATCTGGCAAACCTCACAAGTGTCTTGTGTAAAAATTATATCTGGGGCGATTTGCTCCAATATTGCTTCTTCTACATAATACAAACTTTTCCCTTGTGCTTTGCTGGCGGAAAATATTTTATCAATTTCTGCACTAGAGTAATTTTTACCTTCCATTACACAGCGAACCACTTTTTGTTTTTCATCGAGTGCTTTTTGGGGACACTCAAAAGTGATACCATATAATAAATGCTGTAACTGCATATCGTAAATCATTTGAGTGGCAGCTGGTAAAAAAGAGCATACTTTCATGTGTTATAATTTAGAAGCTTAGTTATACTAATTTTAGTGCGGGATTTCTCGATTTCATCCACTCGAATGAGCCAAACATCATTAAACTATACACCAGTGTACCTGCTAAAAAGTTTAACATAAACGGAAAGCCCTGTATGTAACATTGAAGTAGACCTGCCCAATCTCTGCTTAAAGGCAACATGGTTCTCAAATCGATACCTCCACTTACCCAGACTGTGAAATCAGCCAATAACCAATGTGTAAGTGCTGCAATTGTTGCTGATACCAACACATTTTTTACAGTTATTGTTTTTATTAGCCATTTTCCCATTAAAGTGATTATAATGAATATGCCATAAATCCAGTACCATCCACTGTACATGATACCATATTTTCCATGCAACACAAAGTACTGAATGATTAAATCGCTAGCGAAAAGAGTTAGTAATGGAAATAAGACTGCTTTCCAATTTTTACTAAAATAGGCACCACCAAATAAACCCATGGCTCCTATGGGGGTAAAGTTTGACCATGGAGTAAGTTGTGCTGAATCTGGAATACGCATTGCAGCGACTGCAATCATAAATAAAGCGAGTACAGTAAAGCGAGGATTGATTTTTTCAGTTATCATAATATGTGATTTAAAATAAAGTAGATTATTAAATTTAGTAATAAAAAAATTATAAATTAATACTTATGCCGGTCATAACGTTAAACTTTTTACTGTTATATCCAACTACATCAAAGTATTGCTGATTGGTAATATTACGTAAATCAATAAATACATTAAATCTTTTTGAATACTTATAGCCTAAATAACAGTCTAAAGTATAATATTGAGGCATTTTACTTGGACCTGCATCATATTCACCTTTCAATCTAGTACCTATATAACGATAAGAAGTGCTTATGGTAAGTAATTTAGTGGGTTGCAAAGTAAGAACACTATTTAAAGTAATATTAGGACGGCGAAATAAATTTTTAACTTTTACTTTATTTTCTGTTCCTTCCCCATCCACATAGGTAAAATTATTGGACCAATTACCTATTGCACCAATGGCAATCGTACTCTCCATTTCAATGCCATAGTCTTGTTGTAGATCTCGATTTATATATTTACCGTCATATGTGACTGGGTCCGTAAAAAAAATAATTAAGTCTCTGGCGTCTCTTTTAAAACCAGTAAGCCTGAAGCTATTATTATGATTACGTGTAAAAGTTTGAAAACCTATTTCATAGTTATTACTTTTTTCGGGCTTTAAAGATTTATTACCATACTCACTGTAAAGTTGATATAGCGATGGAATTTTATAAGCAGATGAAATATTGACAAATAGTTTTGTATTTGCACTTATATTATAGAAAGGATTGAATGTGAAGGTGCTATTACTTCCATAAATACTATGATTATTCAAACGAAAACCCGCTTCTATATTAAATTTATTTAAATCCTTGATTATAATAGAATTATAAATTGATGTATTATTTGCTTTTGCGCTATCACCTAACGCTGTTTTGTAAGGTCCATAATCACTAATACTAAAATAATTTTGCCTGGTATTCTGGTCAATGTATTGGAAACCAGATAATAAGAATATAGTTTTACTTAATGGAATATTACCATATATCTCTGTAATTGCACTATTACCATTATAATTTCCTTTAGAATATTTAGCAAACCCACCCACACTAGCACTATCGTCTGTAAAAATCCTCTCTGCATTTATAAATGTTTGAGATAAATTAAGTTTTATTTTATCTACTGTATAAGTCAACTCCTGATTGATAATAGTATTCTTGTTATCAATAACATTATCCTTGTCATCCTGAAATGCACCCGCATCAATATCTGCTTTATATTTGGCAAAACTTAATAAACTCTTTAATGCAAAATGATTGCTAATTTGGTAATGAAGATTTGATTGAATATTGTTTTGAGCAAACTTATCATTCTCAAAATTCTTAACGCCCGTACTATCGTAAGCTGAAGAAAATCCATTACTATTAGTAAAATTATATCCCACATTATAATTTAACTTTTTTATGGCACCTCCAATGCCTGCATTGCCTCGCAGAGTATTATAGCTTCCATAACTAAGTAATGCCGTGGGTGTAATTTTATCTTTATTTCCTTTTTTTGTAATAATATTGATCACTCCAGCTACCGCATCACTTCCCCATAAAGTGCTTTGTGCTCCTTTTAAAATTTCTATACGTTCTACTTGTCCAATAGCTATATTATTTAAATCAAAGCTGTTGTTTATTTGTGATGGATCGCCAACAGGAACACCATCAATTAATATCAAAGTATTACCAGTACTTGCCCCACGAAAATATATATCCTGATTAGTACCTAAATTATTATTAGCTCCATTTATAAAAATGCCTGCTTGGTAATTAATAATTTCAGTAATTGTTTTGCCTACATTACGTTGTAATGTTTGCTGGTCGATAACAATTACTACTTTTCCTGTAGTGCTTTGTTTTTGTTCAAACTTTGTGGCTGTTACAATTAATTCATCTAACTCTTTTGTCTTAGAAGTGTCTTGAGCATGTAGCTGACTGCTGATAATGACAGCAGTCAAAACTAAAAATCTTTTTTTCATTTTTTGAAAAATTTTTTGTTGTGACTGCTCCCGGTAAATAAAAAGATAGAAATATAAGAGTCCTAAGACGTTTACATTTCAAGCCTTTCTCCCGAAAGCTGAAAATTGTTGTTATAATGGCAGGTCTTCTGACTTACTCTATTGTTCTAAGCCTTCCCGTTTTAACAGTGGCAGATATTTAGAACAACACGAAAGGAGCTTACAGCTACGGGGATAGTTCCGGAATTTGACCGGATTCCCTTTTAATTACTATCTTTTACTTTAAAAAGATTGTAAACCAATATTTGATAAAAATAATGAAAGATTTTATAATGCCTTGTTCTAAGTTATTAACATCATATTATTATATTATAAATAAATAAAATTATTTACGGATCCAAAGGTGTTAACCGCTGTTGAAATATCAGCATTAAAAGTTCGTGTTTTTGGTAAGAAATGACAAAAACCTCACGCAAAACCTCACGCAAACCTCACGTAGCAAAGGACCCACGATTTAACGTAAGTCCTTGATTTATTATGCATTATGTTTTTGGAAAACCAAAATCAACAGATTTTAACTGAATTCAGGGGGTGTTTTCGGCACGCAGTCATTCAAATTAATTCTTGTACTTTAATTTAATTTCCACTACCACACTTTTACCATCTTTAGGGTATTTTTTTCTTGTAACTATATTTGTTTTACTATTTGATTTAGTGTCATTCTTTTTTGTTTTTTCTAAATAAACTTTTAGCTTATTTTGATTTTGTTATATTTAAAAAGCCCTTATGGCACATACACAAAGACTTAGTTCTTTATTTTCGTTAAGCTGAATACCTGTCCCAAAATCATGCGCCCATGCAAAATTTGAAGAAACCTCCGAAGAACTCCAATAAAGGTTGTCTAAACAATTAACAACTGAAATTTTATTTAAAAACATTTTATTTAATTCGTCCTTACTTGGTAAAAACCAATCTGAATAACCTCCACCCCTGTATGCTCTTGCTAAACCTGATGCATAACTTAATTGTACAAGTCCTTGATTCAAAATAACTGAATTTGTATTTACTAAACCTGCTCCAATTGAAGTTGCAGTTGCACCTGTATTAATATAAACTCCATTATACCATCGAGATCTATAAATTTCAGTTGCTACAATTAATCCGTGAGGAATACTAGCTTCATACCCTGGATCACTTGGTTGTAGAATATAAATTAATATTCCTCCGTTCAATTTTTCACCAATATTTGTTACAATACATTTAAGTCTGTCAGCATTTAATTTGGTAGGTTCTAAAATACCCAGTCTAATGGAATCACATCCAGTAATTGATAAACAGGATACCAGACGAATTGAATCTATTTTTGTTTTTAAAAGTCCACTTTTTACAGAATCGCATGAACTAAGTTTCGATATTTCCAATATCTTAGGGGTTTCTATTGCTTTATTAGAACATGCCAAAAAAAATGAAAAAGAAAATATTAAAATAAATAGTTGCTTCATATTTTAAAATAAAAAAATCATAATTATGTGAAGATATTCAACTTTACAATTATTAAATCTTATCAAAGCAAAAAGTGTTAACAACAGTAGAAATATCAGTATTAAAGGTTCGTGTATTCAGTAAGAAATGACAAAAACCTCACGCAGAAACAAAAAAGGACCCACGATTTAACGTAAGTCCTTGATTTTCATGTAGCGAGACCGGGATTTGAACCCGGGACCTCAGGGTTATGAAGATTTTTTGAGAAAATGAA
>JBEDIY010000092.1:0-2665 GCA_041173245.1 Bacteroidota bacterium
GGGGGACCAAGGTGTAATGTTGCGGCGTTGTAAAGAAAGACGTTACCGGACATTTTTACGACTCTTGCTCAAGGCTCCCATGTCCTGGTGGATTTTTGCATTACTCCTTTCCGGTTTAATTTTTACTGGACATTTTGTAGGAGGGGGAAACCTAAGGATACTGGTTAGCAACTAGCATGTGGGGGGGGTAAGTACATGCATATGCATTTTAACACCAGCACAGTGGTATATACGCTTGTATTTTGCAATACATCCAGGGGAGGTATTTTCGCAATATATGTTACGTATATTGTTAAAGATAGTTGGTTGACACATCCGATCAGACAGAAAAAATATTTTAAGGAAAAATAAATATCTGAAATTGCATAGGTGGTCAACATTGCATTTTTAAGAGAGGAATGGGCCAAAAATATATGTTATTGGGTGTTACAAAATGTTACCCAAAAAGGTTTTTAGAAACTGCAGTGCGCTGATATGAACAGTGGGCATTGGATCCTAAGAGTATCTTTTCGATATATTTTTGGTTTTAAGGGCTTCTCTTTACTAGCTTCTTCTACAATGAATGATATATTAAATATATCTTTCTAATGGATTTTCTTCCACGAGGCTGTAAGTTTTTCGCAAACTTCATCCACGTTTATTTTGGCACCAGCGAAAACTGTCGATGGCGTTTTCAAGGCTAGTACTTCTGACATTCTTCCATGAAGCAAACAGTAATACCTGCTCCTTTCTACCTGTCTACCTGCCTGGAGACAGTTAAGCATTAGCATTTGCATCACTTAGAGGGAAAATATCTTTCGTAGCTAAGGAAATGCAAAAACATTGGTCCGGACTATCAGCTGCCTGACTATCCACTGACGTGAATCTCTACAGTACCAATGCCGTAGGAAAAATAATCACATGGAAATAATTATTTTTAGCCCACACAGTACTCACCGAAGTGAATATGTAGAGGATCATACTCAATCTGTTATTTATACCAGAAAAAGGTGGGGTGTGCCCACTAATGGATATAAGATACACAGAACAATTTTGAGCCATGTCTCTCTGCAAAGTTGCTAAAATTATTTTAGAAAGAACAATTGAAGCGGTGTAAGCTACTGCATGCGATAGGCAGAATAAAAACCGTGGTAATATTTCTGTCTATTTTTAAGTTCATGATGTGAAATCCAACCTGTTATTGGGGTATACCCAAGTTTTTATGTGGAAAACGTTGTCCACTTGTATTTTACAAGGGAGGTATAGCCCACTGTGTCGGAGGTAGGCGGAGTCCGCACTTGAACTTGTTGCCTGAAGTACAACAGAAAAATTAAATAATTTTTCAAATTTTATCATTTGGACACGTTATTAGTATCCGCTAATTACGTAAAGTAGTTGCATGTATCCTGTTTAGTTTCATTACCAAAAGATACCAAATTACTTCCATATTGTTTATGCACTCAGCTATGAGCGGAGGGTGAAGGGAAGGTGCAACTCTTATAAAATACTTTTCCAAGTGGAAAATAAATAAGATGATTTTTAATCAAAACTTAACATCATGTAAAGCGTATTGAAATAAGCATACTGTGTTAAATTGGCAAGTTTATGAACATAGGATGATAATGTCAAAAATTGCAATCTCCCACCGTCTTGGCGCGCAAGCGGAGAAGGGGGGGGGTGCAGAGTGAACACTACAAATAACCACTGTACAGTGGGTGCAGTGCCAGTCGCATAAGTGCAGCAGACTTGAGATCAGAATACACGAAGTGTGTACACTGTTTGCAACAGTTTATCTCGTCTGAGTGCTTTGTGCATTGCTTCACATCAGTCCCCAACCAGGTATGTACTCATTTTATTTTAACAGTGAATGTTGATCATCCTTTTTCAGGTAGTAAGTGCCGGTAGGTACTCAGAACGGATTGAAACGGATTGTAAATAATAGTGAAAAAGGGCTTGATTTATTTTCAATTTTTACTAAGAGCTTTTTCAGTTTTATAATCAAATGTAATTGCTGTGGCAAAATACTATTTTTATTGAGTAAACATGAGTGGGTGGCAATGATTAATAATGCATTAATAACCGAAAATGTCAAGCTGGCTTTATTTATTAAAGGGATAGTGCCTAGAGATTCTTATGGTGTGTTCTTTCCTAGTGTACGAGAGCTATGGATCCAGCTCGGGTGCAGGAAATTGTGAGGCAGCTGGCGCTGGCTTCGCCTGATCGCTATGATCAAATGGAGCGGCTGGCAAACACGGTGGCTTCGGTGCCTTCAGTGTTTACGGCGACGGCGGCTAAGGCGGCGGTGGCAGAGCTAGTGGAGACGGCACCTCCGGTCCTAACTGGAGTTGTCTCGGCTGTGGGCTCGTTTATGGGCCTAGATGAGCTTGTTAACGCCACCCAGGTGCATAAAAGTAATAATTGTTCACCCCGTTTTGTTACCTTTTCGGTTAAAAAGTGTGCATTTTTACACCTGTTCGGGTGAAATAACTTTATCTCTAAACGTTTGAAAATTCCCTTGAATTCCTTTAGATGAGAAAAATTTTATTTTTATGTTAAATTTCTTCAAAGGTGGGCAATGTGGTAGGTATTCATGGTGGATAAGTAGTCGTGTATATAATTAGTCATTAATTAATAAAAGTTTATCCTTACCAGTGCGGGTCCCTAGGGTATAGGAATTGTTATATTT
>JBEDIY010000093.1:0-29503 GCA_041173245.1 Bacteroidota bacterium
GATTATCACCTACCCACCAAACCCTTCTCGATTATTTAGCCTACCAACATATGCACACGCACAATTGGAGTATCAAAAAAACACTCAAAGAAATCGTGCTTTCTGCTACCTACAAACAGCAGTCGATTTTTACCAAAGAACTCATCAAAAAAGATCCTTACAATAAATTGTACGCAAGAGGTCCAAGGGTTAGACTTTCCGCAGAGCAAATTAGAGACCAAACACTTGCCGTAAGTACCTTATTAAGTCCAAAAATGTATGGCAAAAGTGTAATGCCTTATCAACCCGAAGGCATTTGGCGTTCACCGTATAATGGTGATACTTGGAAATTATCTGATGGTGAAGATCAGTACCGCCGATCGCTGTATACCTATTTTAAAAGAACGGCACCTTACCCATCTATGATCACTTTTGATGGAGGCGCCAGAGAGGTTTGTGTGATTCGTAGAATTAGAACCAACACACCACTTCAAGCACTGAATTCTTTAAATGATTCGTCCTATATTATTATGGCCCGCTCTTTTGCAAAAAGTATGGAAAATGTAAAAGGACCTATCGAAGCAAAAATAAAAACAGGCTACGAGCAAATGATGTATAAGCCAATTGCGGCAAATAAATTAAATGCACTTACCTCACTGTATCAAAGTAGTTTATCAAAATACCAAAGCAACAAAAAAGCAGCCACCATATTAGTGAGTGATAGCACACTTGCATCACCAACCAATAGAGCAGCACTTGTTGTGGTAGCCAACGCCATGCTTAATTTAGACGAATGGCTCAATAAAAATTAATTCCCATGACGCAAAAAGATATACATAACCAGCGCCTTGTTAAAGAAGCCCAAAAGGCCGTGATGCAACAGCATACGCGCCGGCATTTTATAAAAGAAAGCGCCATGGGATTTGGCGCACTAGCACTTGGTGGATTACTGGGCGGCTGCAACACATCAACTAGCCCCAATTTGTTTGATGCCACCAATCCATTAGCACCAAAAGCGCCGCCATTTTTAGGCAAAGCAAAGTCGGTGATT
Organism: Bacteroidota bacterium; assembly: GCA_041173245.1. Taxonomy (GTDB): domain Bacteria; phylum Bacteroidota; class Bacteroidia; order Chitinophagales; family Chitinophagaceae; genus Sediminibacterium. Next base: position 1,031 of record JBEDIY010000093.1, read on the forward strand.
TATTTACACATGGCTGGAGCTCCGTCTCAACTTGAAATGTTTAGTTATAAGCCAGAGCTTGCTAAACTAGATGGATTAGATTGTCCGCCTTCATTACTCAATGGAAAAAAATTTGCTTTTATTAGAGGCGTTCCTAAAATGCTAGGGCCTCAAGCAAGTTTTAAACAATATGGCGAAAGTGGTATTTGGTTATCTGAAAACTTACCGCACTTATCAACTGTCATTGATGATGTAGCCGTGCTTCAGGCCGTTACCACCGATCAGTTCAACCATGCACCTGCACAACTATTAATGCATACCGGAACACCACGCCTTGGTAGACCTAGTATGGGTTCTTGGGTTACTTACGGGCTTGGTTCAGAAAATAAAAACCTCCCAGGATTTGTAGTACTTACTTCGGGTGGTAATAACCCGGATGCAGGTAAAAGTGTATGGGGAAGTGGATTCTTACCAAGTGTTTATCAAGGTGTACAGTGCCGCAGCGAAGGTGATCCAGTACTATTTATTAAAGATCCTGCAGGCATGGAACGCGATATTAGAAAAGCAAGTATTGATGCCATTAATAAAGTAAACGAAGAATCTTATACCGAGTATCAAGATCCAGAAACTTTGTCACGCATTTCTCAATACGAGCTCGCATACAAAATGCAAATTTCAGTTCCGGGTGTAATGGATATTAGTACCGAGCCTGATTATATTCATGAAATGTATGGCACTAAACCCGGCGAATCATGTTTTGCCAATAACGTATTACTTGCGCGTAAACTGGTTGAAAAAGGGGTTCGTTTTGTACAGCTATTTGACTGGGGTTGGGATACGCATGGCGACTCTGCAGGTAACGCAGTTGATATTGGACTTAAAAATAAATGTCGAAAAATTGATAGGCCAATTACCGCGCTCTTACAAGATTTAAAACAAAGAGGACTATTAGATGATACACTTGTCGTGTGGGGTTCAGAGTTTGGTAGAACACCGATGCAAGAAAATAGAGAAGGTAAAACCATGCCATTTAAAGGCCGCGACCACCATGGCGAAGCGTTTTCGATGTGGATGGCAGGCGGTGGCATTAAAGGTGGCACTACCTATGGTGAAACAGATGAAATTGGTTACAATATTGTAAATGGTAAAGTGGAAACCTTTGATGTACAAGCAACCATTTTAAATCAGTTAGGTTTTGACCACGAAAAATTCACCTATGAATCACAAGGAAGAAACTTTAGGTTAACCGACTTGAGTGGTAAAGTGATCCATGATATCATAGCATAAAAAAATAATGATGAGCGTATTTATTGGAAGGTTCCACCCTGTTTTTGTTCACTTGCCTATAGGAATATTACTTTTTGCTGCCCTTTTATTTTTTACTTCTAAAAAGCAAAAGTTTGCGGCAGTATCTACAGCAGTAGCACCGGCACTTGTTGTAGGTTCTTTTTTTTCAATCCTATCTTGCATAACAGGCTATTTACTTTCTATTTCAGATGCGTATAATGAGGGTATTGTATTTAAGCACCAGTGGCTAGGTATTGCAACTGCTATCACAAGCATCGTTTGCTATATCGCCTATCAAAAAAAGTTCAAGTATGCGGGCATACTCATTACATTGTTAACGACACTTATTATAATTACCGGACATAACGGCGGCAGCCTTACACATGGAGAAGATTATTTAACAGCGCCTCTTTCAAATAGCAAGAGCGATAAAAAAGTAATTGCCAATATCAATGAAGCCGTTGTATACAAAGATGTCATAGAACCCATCTTAGCGGCCAAGTGTTATAGTTGCCATGGTGATAGCAAGCAAAAAGGAAAGTTGCGTTTAGACCTCCCTAATTATATCATGCAAGGGGGTGAAGAAGGAAAAGTATTAACACCGTTTCAACCAGGAAGTAGTGAGCTTATCAACAGGCTTTTACTTCCAACTTCTAACGAAGAACATATGCCGCCCAAAGAAAAACCGCAACTTACAAAAGATGAAGTGGCACTACTACACTGGTGGATTGAATCGGGTGCCAGTTTTACTGAAGTTGTAAAAAACACCAAACAAACCGCTGCTATTAAAGGGGTATTAGCTGCATTCTCTACTGGTGATGCGACCGCCGCCGAGCAAACACAATTGCCTGCACAAAAAGTAAGTGCTATTTCAAGTGACTTACTTACTGAGTTAAACAAAGAAGGTGTTGCGGTTGTGCCGATTGTAAATGGGTCTAATTATGTACGTGCTAATTTAATTGGGGTTGAAACATTAAGTGCCCAAACCTTTCAACTTCTATCAAAAATATCAGATCAATTGTTACAATTAAACGCATCGTTTACAACCATCAAAGACGAGCATTTGAGTGCGCTATCTAATTGCAAACAACTCAAACAATTAGAATTAAACGGTACTAGCATCACAAATAAAGGACTTGCATCACTTGCTGCCTTAGAAAATTTAGAAATTTTAAGTATCACGCAAACCAAAGCTACCGCAGAAGGTATCAGTAGTTTAACCGCCATTAAAAACTTAAAAAAAGTATTCCTCTATAACACCAGCTTTACAAGCGCAGCCATTGCCCAATTAAAACAAAAAATGCCAGGCTTGCTAATAGATACAGGGGGTTATAAATTGCCAATATTAGTTACAGATACCACAGAGGCTAAAGCGCTAGAAATTAAAACCAAATAGCAGGAAATAAAGTTCCTTATCAAGCATTATCTAGCCGGCCACTATTGTTCACTATCCTGCTATCATTCTAACGTATAGGTCTTCAACTTTTTTGCGGGCCCATGGTGTTTTTCGCAAAAACTTTAAGCTTGATTGTATGCTAGGGTTGTCATTAAAACAATTGATAGGGATATGCTGCCCTAAATCTTCCCATCCAAAATAAGCAACGAGTTCAGTTACTATTTTTTCGAGGGTTTTACCGTGTAAGGGGTCATTTGACACTTGTTGCATATGCAATATTAAGTAATTTGCCGCCATGACAGCGCACCGATACTTTGTAGTACATAAACCTATTAATATGGTTTCTCAATTTATCAGCTCCCACGATGTTAATTTATTGGGCAGTTTAAATTTTGATTTTCCGGAAGGCACACATGCCATTGGCCGGCTAGATAATAATTCTGAAGGACTCCTTTTATTAACCACCAATAAAAAAATCACCAAGCTTTTATTTCAAGGGCCTAAGCCACATACCAGAACCTATCTTGTTCAAGTAAAAAATAAAATGACACCTGCTACGGCAGCGGCACTCGCTGGTGGTATACCAATTAGCGCACCTAATGGAAGCCAATATCTTACAAGCCCATGTACGGTTTCCATACTAGAGGATCCTGCACCCTACCAACATTTGTTTGATGCATCCTTACTAACGCCGGCAATACGGGTACATCAAAATGTAGTAACCAGCTGGGTGCTTATCACATTAACCGAAGGAAAATTTCATCAAGTACGCAAAATGGTAGCAGCCGTGCACCACAGGTGCCTAAGACTTATCAGGGTAGCCATCGAGGCTATTTACTTGGGCAATTTACCGGCGGGGGAAGTAAAAGAATTAGAAGAAGCAGATTTTTTTAAGCTGCTAGAACTTTAGTTTTCTTTTTTATAAAAAAGGTGCATGAGTATAATATGCGGAAGACTCACGCATGCTAAAAAAACAAAAAACACCGCAGCATAAGACTGTATTAGTTGCGCGTTTGTTTGTTGCAAATAAAAGAAAAGAGAAAAAATAAGAAGTGCGCCCACATTAAAAGGTAGCGACTCCAGATACAGTTTTTTGGGAGCAATTTGTAATTTACCGGCAATATGCCCCCAAGCATTTACGCTATGCGAACCAACAAAATAGAGTCCAAAAGCAAGCATGAGTGGCATTTGAGTACCCAGTAAAAGTATAGCTACCAAAAACAAGCATGTCTTTTTTGAAATCCACCACAGTGGCAAGAGTAAAACAGAAGAAACGGCAATTATTATATTTTTATATTGCAACAGGTCAAGAGAAGCTACAAAACCTGAAACGCCCTGCATATTATCAAGCACCAAAATAGATTCATTGAGATGCGAGAAAATAATAAAGAATAAAATAGATAACCCAATTACAAAAGCATAGGCTTTTTGAGCAAGTGTATTAAATGAAACCTGCATTTCTACCATTTCAGATTCTCCAAAATGAAACGCAGAGTACGCAATAAATAAGAGTAAAGAAAATACCGGAAACCATTGCCACACCATAAAATAGGCAGCAATAATTAGTAAATACTGCACAACAAACTTTAAAAGATTAAACTTTTTAGAAGCCAATAATAAATGATCTACTGCTCCATGCGGAATGCCTACTACGAGCAAACCGCCAATTAAACCAGCATAACCAAACCCAGTAGCAACACTTGGACTCACCCAGTTCAGTAAAAAATACACCAGCATACAGCCAATAGTAAATAAGTAACCCTTTTTTATATAACTAGTCCAGTAAATAAAACAGGCTTTTAAAAAAGGAACGATTGGTAGTGAAGTAAATATTTTTACCTCACCTGCTACTTTAGATTTTTCATCTAAAAAAGAAAAGACGGCCTGTATTGAATTTTTTTGAAATAGTGCTGTAAATATTTTTTTACCCAGCTTTGGCCATCTAATTAATATAATTAAAAGCAGGTGGTCGTAAAATAAGAAACGTGCTTTTGTTACTGGAGCTTGCGCTGGATTTTCAAATGCCGCCGCAAACGCATGCATTTTTTTAAAACCATACCCTGTGGTAGGCTTAATTAAATTGGCCCTTGCACCCATATTAATAATGCGGCTATCTATGGAGGCGGGCTGCTTTAGCACTGTCATAGGGATGCAACCCTGTTCTTCTGCTATAATTTCATAGGCTCCAAATTGAGCCTTAATTTTTTCATCTAATATTTTTTTTGCGTAATCAATATTAATAGTATCAACACCAAACCTTGTTAATTCTACCAAACATTCATTAGGCGCATAAGGTAGGTTGTATACAAATTGCGTATGACCAGACTGATCCACATCAAAGTTCATCATCTGAAATGTATCAACATGTAATGGCGCCTCTTGCAAACGAATATGGTAGCCAAAAAATGATTGGAGTAAATAGGATTGATTGCGAATTTCAGGGATAAACACAGGCGGCCTGCTATCAAAAACAATAGCACCATTAATTACCTGCTGTTCAACAACAATTTCTATGCAATCTGGTAAAGGGTTTAAAGACGCTACTTGTGCATCAAATTTGTCAATTGTATCAGAGGCGGTAGTTGCGTGTAATAAATTGTAAAAATCAATACTTTTTATGCAGTAATAAGGTTGGTCCTGAATAGACTGTACCTTATTATTATTGGTTTGAACAAATTGGTATTGATGACTAATAATGGAGGACAGCTCTTTAACGATTGGAGCATCTGGAGAAGACCAAAAACAATAGGTTTTATCGTTTGTGTTTTTTTGCTGCGGTTCTATTACAGCAATCCGTTTGGTTTGATGATAGCCTCTTTTAATAAACTCTAGTAACATCAGACCATTAGAAGCGCCCATACCAATAAATACATAATCATATGGTATGACTGTGTTGGTATTATGATTATGCTCTAATAACATGCAAGGAAACGAATCTGAAGTGGCTACAAAATAAAAGGCGAGGTCTGCAATAAATACATACCTCGCCTTTTTATAAAACTGTTGAAATCAATTAATCTTGAGTTCTGCTTAATGAATAGATCACTAAACCAAATCCAATTTTGTTGATTGCATCTGCAACGTTGTAAACGATATCCATGTAGTGAGAAGCTACTGCAGCGTCTGCAACTAATTGAATACCAAATAATCCACCTGGAGTTCCTAAAATGTAACCTAAAGGATAGATAGCCCATCCAACAAGTACGAACCATGCAAGTGTTTTTGTTGCTTTAGCAACTTGTGCACCAGCAGTTTGAGCAAGTTGAGCAACTTCACCAAACCATACTAGGTAAACAATGTAGAAATAAGCAGCACCTGAAGCTACGCCCCAAACTACACTACTTCCTCTGTAAATTGTTTCACCGAAGTAACCAGTTACAAGCATTACTAGAGAAGCGAAAATTAACTTCCATAATAAACCTTGCTTAGCACCTGCTTTTTTAGTGATCAAGTAGAACTCAACGCACATAAGAGGCACAGTTAAAATCCAGTCTACATATCTGAAGAAAGTAGGTGAATCTCCAGTTGCTAAGTTATATCCTCTCATGTAGTAGTAGTGTACTGCTGCGATGAAAGTGATCAAACCAGAAACTAGAACTGAGGTTCTCCATTTTGTTGGTGTAGAACTCAACTCAAAAAAGAAGAATACCGACGCGGCCATCATGGCCATTGTTCCGATAAAAAACGTAAATGCTACGTAGTTGTCGGAGGCGATTTTTAAATGTTCCATAGGGCAAAATGATTTTGTTTAATCGAATATAACGATAATTGGAACAATTTGTTCAAGCCCAAATAGCAGTTTTAATGCTATTTTACCCAAAATTGTTAATTAAGCGTTACTTAATGAGTACATTTTTAGTTATAACTACCTGATTAATAACGAAATAGAAGCTTTTTGAAGGCTGTTTAGTCGATAAAAAAAAGTTGATAATATGTTAAATTGGTAAAAAATAGTCATTTTAAAAAAACATTGCTGGATGCAGCTCATCCCAACCTGTTGCATCTTGATACGCTTTTGCAATTCTTAAAATACTTGCCTCATCATATAATTTTCCAACAAAACTAATACCTACTGGTAAATTATTGCGCTTATCAAAACCAACAGGCACGCACACGACAGGGTTACCCGTTAAATTGGTAATCGCAGATTGATTACCATCACCTCTCGACGGACAAATGATAGCGTCAAAAGGTGCCATCGCTTCGTTAACATCTTTCATTAATACATAGCGGTGACGCTGTGCATTTACATATTCTACAGCAGGAACAAACCTTGCAGTTCTAAACTGGTTGGGCCAATCATTTTTTGTTTGACGTGTAAGTACATCATCTTGATTCGAACGCGTAAGGTCATCAAATTGTGCAGCACATTCTACACCAATAATGACGTCCATAATATTAAACTTATAAACGCCGCTATCCGGGAAATTTACTGGAATTAAAGTAGCACCCATTTTTTCAAATACTTTAAGCGCCAACCACTCTGCTCTTGTGGTATCTTTTATTTTATCAAAATAATTTTTGGCGTAAGCGATTTTATAATTTTTTATAGGCTTTACAGCGTCGTAATTAAATGGCATGTTTACCGCAGACAAATCTTTACCATCTGTGCCATGTAAATAATAATAGACAACCGCTGCGTCGGCAGCAGACCTACATATAGGACCCACTTTATCCAAACTATAACTAAGTGCCATCGCACCTGATCTGCTAATCGTTCCAAATGTTGGTCTTAACCCCGTTGCCCCACAAGTAGTAGATGGTGATACAATACTGCCCCAGGTTTCGGTACCAATCGCAAAAGGTACAAGGCCAGCTACTGTTGCAGCCGTTGACCCCGCCGATGAACCCGAAGATCCATATTTTAAATTCCAAGGATTTTTAGTTCTTCCTCCATACCAATAATCACCCATGGCTAAAGCACCGAGTGTGAACTTTGCTACTAGTACAGCACCCGCTTCTTTTAGTTTTGCATACACATAGGCATCTTCATCAATGATTTGATTTTTGTATGGCTCAGCACCCCAGGTTGTTTTAGTACCCTTTACTGCAAATAAATCTTTAAGGCCATAAGGGATTCCATGTAACAGTCCTTTGTACTTGCCTGCAGCAATTTCAGCATCTGCTTGTTTAGCCTGTTCAAGCGCAAGGTTTTCAGTTAAACTAATTAAGCACTGTAAAGTATCGCCAAAGTTTTTAATACGCTCAATAAAAAAACGGGTTAAAGCAACTGAACTTATTTTTTTATTTTTTATCAAATAAGCTAGCTGCTCTATAGAATAAAATGCAAGATCATTTTTATTGGCAGGAAGAGACGCCGCATTTGTAGTACCCCATTTAACAGGTTGCTGCACCGTATTAAATTTCATACCAGACACAACAGGCGTTTGCCACATGCTTAAAGGCGTTGCATTATTTAAAGTAAGCTTATGCATACTTTTATAATTGTATAAATTATCTTTTACATCGGAAAAAAGCGTGTCAATTTCTTTTGGTGTAAATGTCAAATCAAAAACCTTTGCTACACTATTTAAATCGGTTTTATTAAATGTGCTGTCCTGTGCAGTTGCAGTCAATGAAATTGCTAAGAATAAGGTGAGTATACGTACTTGCATAAAAAATATTAAAAGCTAATTTACTGAACAGGTAAGATAAAAGCCGGAATTGGGATACCTTCTTTGTCTACAAGATTTGCAGATGTATAGGGTGAAAATCCAAAATATAGCCGCGCAGGCTTTGAGGGCGTTTTAATAACTGCCTTATTCTCCTTAATTACATAACTAGCTTCATGTATCCCATCCAATGAAAACCCCTTAGGCATAGCACCATCAATCGTTTGGAGAGGATTGTTAAATGTAACAACGACTTGTTTGTTTGCATACACTATCCTTATGGGTTTTGTTAATGTAGGGGATTTTAAATATCCATACATATCATGTAAAACTGTATTAGCGAGTCTTTGAGCGATGTCCTTTTTATTGGTTGGATGCACATCATTTTTTGCACCTTTGTCCATGCTTACAACCATACCTACATGATGTCCTTTTTGCAAAGCATCAAATTGAGCGGCTCTAAACTGCTGCCAATGATGCGATTTATAATTTGTACTATCAATGGATGCTATTTGAACAAAATAAAAAGGTAGATTTTTGAATCCCCAGACACTTCTATAAGATGTTATCATTTTTTCTTGAAGCGCGGCATACTCAACTACTCTTTCCATTTCCTGCGCATTACTTTCACCTTGGTACCATAATATGCCAGCAATTTTTAGTTTTGAAAGAGGCACAATAGCAGCATCATATAAAAAGCTAGGCTTAAACGCATGATTGCCATTTAAATTAGTAAGACCTATATTTTCTTTTCCGCGCTGTCTAATCCAAACAGGCAAATAATCATTTGTTAACCAACTACCATTTATTTTTTTTGAAAAAGCGGTATCACTTTCTAATGACGCTTTGCTCATCCATGCTTCTATGGGTGATCCGCCAACAGATACATTGATGATTCCAATGGGCACCCCTGTTTTTTGTGCAACAATTTTTGCAAAATAATATCCAATGGCAGAAAAACTTGGCGAACTAATACTATCAAGGATTTGCCAAACACCTTCATAAAAATTAGATGGCGTTATAGATTGTCTAATCGCATCGGGATAGGGATTAGCGTATCTATTTTTACCTATATATACAGGATTGTATACACGAATATTTTGATTGGTTACAATTGGCAATTCTTTTTGATAATGCCATTCACTTTTTAAAGCAAACTCCATATTAGATTGGCCCGCACAAACCCATACATCTCCCCAAAGCAAATTTTTAAATTGTAGCGAATCAGTTCTTGTAAATACCACCAAACTAAAAGGTTTTAGAGATGCAGTATGTGATGGAATCTCTATTTTCCAAAATCCGTTTTGATTTGAAACAGTGTTATATGTTTTATTTTCACCAATATGAATTTTTACCGCGTTTGAGGGCAATGCTTTACCGGACAATATGAGCTGTTTACCACGCTGCAACACCATATTGTGCATGATGGGCTGATCTATTTCTAATTGCGCAAATACACTAGCACTTAACAATAAAAAGAAACTCGTTACTACGAATCGCATATAATTATTTATTGAGATATTCGAGAAGTAACTGATAACAAAGCCACTCTTGACGCGGCAAATGAAAAGGCCCTTTAAATAAATTTCCTTTTGCAGTTTGAGAAATACTGCCATCACGGTGCAAATACCCAAACCACTCTCCATGCTCTTTATCATGAAACTTATTGTACGCATAATCGTGCACCTGATTATGCATACTCGCATACCGCTCATTTCCGGTTAATAAATAAGCCATCAGGGTTGCTATGATTGTTTCGTTATGGGGCCACCAAAACTTCATGTCCTGCCAGTACTCCTGTACCGGCTTATTGAATACATCCCTAAAATATAAAAGCCCTCCATGGGTTTCATCCCAACCGCGCTTCCACATATAATCAATCATTTTACAACCAAGCGCAATTAAACGTGGATCATTGTTCCGATATTTTGCTTCCTGCAAAATAAACCAACCTCCTTCAATAGCATGTCCCGGATTTAAAGTGCGTCCATCGATATGATCAATAATGGATCCGTCAGGCGCCACCTGTTCCATCACACATTCAATATCATCTTTTACAAAATATTTTTCGATGGTATCAATCCATCCACTAATGAGATCGTCACAACGAGGATCACCAATGGTGTCTCTCAACTGCTGGGCTGTATTCATTAATATCATGGGAACACCAATTCCTATGCTAGGCCTTAAACCAGAATACTTTGGTGCTAACAAACCGGGTGTATTTGCATATTCTAAACATTTGGTAAATACCCTTCTAGCATTATCAGCAGCTTCCTCGTCGCCACTTGCCTTTGCATAGGCTGCGGCACCTATAACATAAAATGTTTCTGAAAAAAAATATCTACGTTTTCTGATAGGACTACCATCACGCATCACATGAAAAAACATTTGACCATCTGTATCAAAACAATGTTTATTTAAAAAATCGTAACCGAGCTTGGCACCATCTAGCCATTCTTGTTTTTTTTCTATGGTATTATAAAGTGTAGATAAAGTCCATACGGCCCTTCCCTGAATCCAAACTGCTTTGTCATCATCAATTAATGAGCCATCCGCATCACGCATAAACAAATACCCGCCGTGCTCCCTATCAAAAGAGCGGGGAAACCAAAATGGAATGGTATCTTCTAATAATTGATGTTTGTAAAAGTGAGCAAGCGAATTAAGCTGTTCTTGATCATATACCATATTGCAAATTTTTTAGGCAGTTGCCTCTCTCGGTTTTAAAAATAATAATTGAAGCACAATAACAACGATAACAATACCTGCAAGTGCTGCAAAATCTCTATTTAAATTTCCAGCATCTGTAGACTTACCTAAATAATCGGTAATAACAGCCCCAGCAAAAATGCCAGCCGTATTTAATAAGCCATAGGCAGTTGCCCTGCTACTAGAAGGAACAAATTGACATAAAATAGGCATATTGTTCGTATCAAACATACCAAAGCCAAAACCAAACATAGATGCAGCTGCAAATACAATTACAATTGAATTGCTATAGCCAAGTAATAGTAAAGCCGGTATCATAAGAGATAGCCCCATGGCGCCAATGTAAACACGGGCACGAATATTTTGCTGCACCCATTTATCAGAAAAATAACCACCCACAATTACTCCAAACAAAGAAGATAATGAAATGGAAATGGTGGTTAATGGACCTGCAATAGACATATCGATATGCAGTTTATCTGCAATTAAAGTAGGTGCCCAGTTTTTGATAGCCCACCCAGGAAAACTAGGTACTGCAAAATATAAGATGATAATCCAAAATGAAAAAGAGGACAGTAACCCAGTAACACTTTTAATGATGGAAGTAATTCCTTTTTGAGCAGCAGTTCGAATTTCTCTTTTAATATTGTCCTGCAAAAAAAATAGAAGTACGACCGCATATACCATACCAAATCCACCAAAAAACATAAAAGCATACTGCCAAGAAAATTGCTTAGCAACCGTCGCACCAAATCCACCAAGTGCCTGCCCCATATATATTCCGGACATATGAAGCCCAACAGCCAAGGACCTGGTTTTATCAGAATGATAATCGGCAATAAGTGATAACCCAGCAGGTATATACAAAGCTTCACTGAAACCCATTAGGGCCCTAAGCCAATAAAGCGTATTAAATGTTTTTGCAAAACCCATCGCAAATGTTACGAGCGACCACACAAATAAACTACCAATGATGAGCCCCTTTCTATTAATACGGTCTGCAATTATTCCGGAAAACGAACTCATAGATCCATAAACCCATAAAAAAACAGCCATTAAATAACCGTAATTAGTGGCCTGACTAAGTTCTGTGATATCCAATTGCATAGAAGGTCGCATGGTAGCAATCATTTGACGATCCATATAGTTTAACAGTGCCACTACCCACAACAGGCCAACTACAATCCAAGGATATTTTTTTGATTCAGTCATGTTTATTTTTTAAAGGACCCGACCCAAATATAAGGGGTTCTTATTCCTGGTTTTATTTCACCAACAGGTAAAATAACTTTATGATTAAACAAAAAAGCATTGGTTGTAACCGGAGCTGTGAAACCAAGTTGCGCATAAGGGCTCCATTTATTTAAGGAAGCGTCGTATGCACGCACATCTTTACTAAACCCTGGATGCGTTTTTTGTAAATTATTTTTGATTTCAGTTAAGCTATTTTTTGTTTCAGGGTCTGTAGTGGCGGCAATTTTTGCAGCTAACATCTCTACTTCATGAAAGACAACGCCTTTATCTCCCCCAATAAACAAAATTTTACCATTACCAATTGCCAGTGCACAAGCAGCAGAAACAGTTTCTGGCAAACTTGCTTTTTGTTCCCAAAAATTATTTTCTACATCAAAAGCATACACTTCTTTGTATATTTTACTAATACCATTTGCTTCTTTACAACGTCCGCCTATGATATAAATATGTTCATTTGCTATTGCGGCGGCTGCAAAAGAAGTTGGCTGAGGCAAGCTCGCCTGCGCAGTCCATCCTTTTTTAATATTATTTAGCGCTAGCTTCCATACCCTATTTGAAACTCCTTCTTTATTTGCACCACCTAAAAAATACAGGGCATTATCTGTGGCAACAGCTACTGCATTTGTAATAGCAATTGGCAAATGTGGCAATTCAATAATTTCAAAAGTTTGTTGTTTACCTTTTTTAATTAAGTAAGCACTATTTAATGGACCCTTTTCATTTTCACCCCCAGCATAAAAAATACCCTCTTTTAATTGAGCAACTGCAGCATAAGCAACTTTGCTTGGAAGCCTTACACTACTATCAGCTATAATAACCGTATCTCCTTTTACATCATATACAAACACCTGATCATAGTATTTTTTAACACCTCCCTCCCATGGCAATCCTTCCGGAAAATTATTGCCACCGGCAATAATGATTTGATTACCCACAACCCCCAAAACAACGCCGGACAAACCCATATGATGTAACCCATTTGGTTGCACAGGTAGTACGCCACTTTGTTTCCAATTTATGGGAGACTCGTATTTTGTTTGTGCTGTACTTGCAACAACAAGGCACAAACAAACTATAAAAAAATATATTTTTTTAAATAAACCCATGAATACTAATGCGTAATTTTTGAAGCATAGTCACTAAAACCTAAAGCGTCTACATCGGCACTAAATAGTTTAAATTGCTCATCCGACATATTGGATATAGGGAGCCTAAATTCACCACAGTCCATTCCTATCTTTTTCATATAAGCTTTACCCGTTGCAATGCCTCCATATTTTCCTAACAATCGAATCATATCTATCGATTGCTGCTGAAGTACACGTGCCTTTTCAAAATCATGGTTGTTATAAGCATCTATTAAAGACAAATAAAGCGGTGCAGCATAATTATACGAACTACCCACAGCACCTTTAGCACCAAGTACTAAAGCAGACAACATATTTTCATCTCTACCCCATAACATATCATAAGCACCATTTGCAAAACGCATGCAAGACAAATAATCCATAAAATCTTCATGGGTATATTTAATGCCGGCAAAATTAGACAGCTTGCCATGCACCGCTTGTAATAAATCATACATGGTAATGTGAACCCCAGTTAACACAGGAATATGGTAGTAATAAAAAGCTAAATCGGGAACGGCTTCTCCAATTTCAATACAAGCTTTTGCCAAAACACTTGCATTTGCGGGTTTAAAATAAAAAGGAGTTGTAAAAGCAACCGCTCTTAACCCAATTTGTTTTGCATAAACAGCCAATTCTTTGCAGTCTGCAATACAAGTGCCGCCTAAAAAAGGTATAACTGTAAAATTTAAATTATCAGAAGCAACAGAAGCCCATGCCTGCATCACTAATTTTTTTTCAGGTATCGTTAACGAAACGCCTTCTCCCGTAGAGCCACAAATAAATGCACCACGCACACCATTTGACAACAGCATTTTATAATAGGCAGGAATAAGTTCTAAATGTAACGATCCATCTTTATGAAAAGGCGTAAATGGTGCCGCAATTAATCCCTCAATATGTTTATGTTTCATCCGTATTTTTTTTAAATATACAAATAATCAAACTTATCAATACTAATAGACGTTAGCATTCATAAAAGGGGTAATTTTGAACTGAATTCAATCCAATAATTACAATGATTTATAAACTTATAACAGACGCGGCAGCAGCAGTAGCAGATATCACAGATGGTAGCACACTCATGCTAGGTGGCTTTGGCCTTTGTGGTATTCCGGAAAATTGTATCCAAGCCATTTTAGAAAAAGGTACGACCAATTTAACCTGCATTTCAAACAATGCCGGCGTAGATGATTTTGGCATTGGACTTCTGCTCCAACAAAAAAGAGTTAAAAAAATGATATCGTCTTATGTAGGCGAAAACGAAGAATTTGAAAGACAATTGCTCTCTGGCGAATTAGAAGTTGAACTAATACCGCAGGGAACACTTGCATTTAGATGCATGGCTGCAGGCTATGGCATGCCAGCCATATTTACACCCGCTGGTGTTGGCACCGAAGTAGCTGTAGGTAAAGAATCCAGAATTTTTGATGGCAAAGAATATTTATTGGAAACTGCATTTAATGCAGATTTTGCCATTGTGAAAGCTTGGAAAGGTGACACCGATGGAAACTTAATTTTTAAAAGTACTGCGCGCAATTTTAATCCACTCATGGCCATGGCTGGTAAAATTACTATTGCCGAAGTAGAAGAATTAGTGGAGCCAGGCATACTTGATCCCGATCAAATTCACACACCCGGCATTTATGTGCACCGAATTTTTGAAGGAAAAAATTATGAGAAAAGAATTGAAAAACGCACCACCAGTAAATAAAATTTTATGTTAGATAAAGAAGGCATTGCAAAACGAATTGCAAAAGAAGTTAAAAATAATACCTACGTTAATTTAGGCATTGGCATCCCTACCCTAGTGGCCAACTATTTACACGAAGGCATCAACGTGTGTTTTCAAAGTGAAAATGGATTATTGGGCGTTGGACCTTTCCCAAAAGAATATGCAGTTGACCCTGATACCATCAATGCAGGTAAGCAAACCATAACGGCGCTTCCTGGTGCTAGTTCATTTGATTCTGCCATGAGTTTTGGAATGATTCATTCAAAAAAAATTGACCTAACCATACTTGGAGCAATGGAAGTTTCTGAAAATGGAGACATTGCCAACTGGAAAATTCCGGGCAAAATGGTAAAGGGTATGGGTGGTGCGATGGACCTTGTTGCTTCTGCAAAACATATTATTGTAGCCATGCAACACGTTAATAAAGCAGGCGAAAGTAAACTTCTTGCAAAATGCGATTTACCCCTCACTGGAAAAAACTGCGTTAAAAGAATTGTAACCGAATTAGCTGTTATTGATATTGCACCAGAAGGCGGATTTGTACTGATCGAAAGAGCACCTGGGGTATCAATAGAGCAAATAAAAAATGCCACTGCTGGAAAGCTCCTTATTAGTGGAGACATCCCAGAAATGGCATTATAAAAAAGGTAAATAAATTATAAGTTCCCTCTTAATTCTTGTTCTCTTTCGAGTGCTTCAAAAAGTGCTTTGAAATTTCCTGCACCAAATGATTTAGCACCTTTGCGCTGAATGATTTCAAAAAACAAGGTAGGTCTATCCTCTACTGGCTTGGTAAATATTTGTAGTAAATACCCTTCGTCATCACGGTCTACAAGTATGCCTAGTTTTCTTAACGGCTCTAAGTCTTCATCGATAGGGCCAATACGGTCTAGTAGTTCATCATAATAAGTACCAGGTACTTTTAAAAACTCTACGCCTCTTTCACTTAACGCTGTTACCGTTGTAATAATATCCTGTGTTGCAATAGCGATATGCTGCACACCAGCATCCTTATAAAAATCGAGGTATTCTTCTACTTGAGATTTTTTCTTTCCCTTAGCTGGTTCGTTAATGGGGAATTTCACAAAGCCATTTCCATTACTCATTACTTTACTCATGAGTGCAGAGTATTCGGTAGAAATTTGCTTGTCATCAAAAGTTAGAATGTTTTTAAAACCCATTACGTCTTCGTAAAAAGAAACCCAGGTATTCATTTGATTCCAACCCACATTACCTACGCAATGATCAATGTATTGAAGACCAACACCTGCTGGATTGTAATGACTTTCCCATACTTTAAAGCCTGGCATAAATGTGCCCTTATAATCTTTACGCTCAATAAATAAATGAACCGTATCACCATAAATGTGAATACCGCTCATTACAATTTTACCATCTGCGTCTTCACGTGTAGTAGGCTCCATGTAAGGCTTTGCACCACGCTTTACAGTTTGCTCGAAAGCATCGGTAGCATCGTTTACCATTAAAGCAACTGCTTTAACCCCATCACCATGTTTATTTACATGCTCCGCAATGGTACCTGTTGGATGTAGTGGCGTTGTTAAAACGAGTCTTACTTTATTTTGAATAAGTACATAAGAAACTTTTTCTTTATCACCAGTTTCAGGACCACTATATGCATAGCTCTGAAATCCAAAAGCTGTTTTGTAAAAATGTGCAGCTTGCTTTGCATTACCTACATACAACTCTACATAATCTGTTCCCATGAGGGGTAAAAAATCTGTGCTCATCTGAAATTTTTAATTCTTATTCAATATTATGTTGCCAACTCTTGTGGTAATTTTCATCTTCAATAGCAATGGCATCTTCTGTTAACATGAGTGGCTTAAATGGATCAATCATAACAGCCAGTTCTTCTGTCTTTTCTTTGCCAATAGAGCTTTCTACAGTACCCGGATGCGGACCATGAGGTATGCCACCTGGGTGTAATGTAATTTGCCCTTGCACCACAGATTTTCTACTCATAAAATCACCGTCTACATAATAGAGCACTTCGTCACTATCAATATTGCTATGGTTATATGGTGCTGGAATAGCCTGTGGATGGTAATCATATTTACGCGGGACAAAAGAACAGATCACAAAATTGTGCGCTTCAAATGTTTGATGCACCGGTGGTGGTTGATGCACGCGACCCGTAATAGGTTCAAAATTATGGATCGAAAAAGCCCATGGATAATGATATCCATCCCATCCAATAAAATCAAATGGATGTGTACCATAGGTGTACGGATAAATGAGTCCCTGCTTTTTGATCAGTACTTTAAAATCACCAGCTTCATCAAAGGTTTCAAGATCAGTAGGTCTTACAATGTCGCGCTCGCAAAATGGCGAATGCTCCATCAGTTGTCCATATTTATTTTGATACCTTTTTGGGAAATGTATGGGACTAAAACTTTCAATGATAAACAAACGGTTATCTGCATCATTAAATTCAATTTGATAAATCGTACCACGAGGCACAACAATATAATCGCCATACTTAAAATATATTTTACCGAATCCAGTTTTTAAAGTACCAGAACCTTTATGGATAAACAAGACTTCATCGGCCTGACTATTTTTATAAAAATAAGTAGTCATGGACTCCATGGGTGCCGCCAAAGAAATTTGTAAATCTGAATTTACCAATACAATTTTTCGACTCTCTAAATAATCTTTTTGCGGCTTGATATTAAAGCCAAGCAAACTGGTATGTCGTAAATGTTTTTCTCTTGCAATTTTTGGTTCTACCGAATACGGCGTACCCAATTCTTTTACAATGGTTGGTGGATGCGTATGGTACACGAGTGAATACATACTAGAAAAACCTTCGGTAGAAACGAGTTCTTCGGCATAGAGTGCACCATCAGGTTTTCTAAAAACGGTATGACGTTTTGCAGGAATTTGTCCTAAAGTATGGTATATTGGCATAGCAGGGTATTTATTCCGCTGCAATACTAACAATTATTAGTATAAAATAGAATATTATTTTACCTTCGTTTTGCACAATTAACATTCCATGAAAATCATTAGCTACCGTTTAAACAGTGCCACGTCCTACGGCGTTTTGGTGAATAACGAACTCTTTTCATTACCGGAAAATCAGTCGGGTTTACCGGCTTCTATGAATGCATTTTTAGCACTCGAAGAAAAAGGCATGGAAATGGCCCAGCAAACAGCAAATCAAATTGAAGCAGGAACGCTACCGGTAACCCCCATAAAAAATTATGAAATTTTGGCGCCTGTTCCACATCCTAGTTCTTGTAGAGATGGTTATGCGTTTAGACAACACGTAGAAGCGGCCAGAAAAAATAGGGGTGTGGAAATGATTCCTGAATTTGACCAGTACCCTATTTTTTATTTTACGAATCACCAAGCTGTTGAAGGACCAGGTCCTGTTTATTGCATGCCCGATCATTTTGAGCAACTCGATTTTGAACTTGAAATAGCCATTGTTATTGGTAAAAAGGGAAGAAATATTAAAGCCAGTGAAGCAGATGCCTACATCGCAGGATTTACCATCATGAATGATATGAGCGCAAGAAAACTTCAAATGGAAGAAATGCTTTTAAACCTAGGCCCTGCCAAAGGAAAAGATTTTTCTACCGTGATTGGACCTTGGCTTGTTACACCCGATGAGCTTGCGCAAAAAGTAGCACCTACCAAGGCTGGGCATGTAGGCCTTAATTACAATTTAGAAATGAAATGTTATGTAAATGATATTTTGGTTTCAAGTGGGAACGTAAAAGATATGGATTGGACATTTGCAGAAATTATTGAAAGATGTTCTTACGGTGTAACCCTATATCCGGGTGATGTAATTGGCTCTGGAACCGTTGGTACCGGATGCTTTTTAGAACTCAATGGAACCGGAAAAAGATTAGATTCTAATTTTAAACCACAATGGTTACAAAATGGAGATAAGGTAACTATGTCTATTGATAATTTGGGTATTTTAGAAAATCAAATCGTTGCCGAAGACAGCAACTGGTCCATTTTATCCCTAAAGAAATAACAATGCTTACCATCAACACATCAGATATAAGTCCATTAGAACTTCAGGGATATTTACAAAGTGCCATCGCACCGAGGCCTATTTGTTTGGCATCGACCATTGACAAAGAAGGTCAGGTAAACCTCAGTCCGTTCAGCTATTTTAATTTATTTAGCATGAACCCGCCTATTTGTATTTTTTCGCCATCCAGAAGAGTGAGAGACAATACCACCAAGCATACCCTCGAAAATTTAAAAAAAGTTCCGGAGTGTGTGATCAATATTGTAAACTATGCCATGGTGCAGCAAGTATCGCTCTCTAGTTGCGAATACAGTAAAGAAATTAATGAATTTAACAAAGCAGGATTTACACAAATCCCTTCCGATATGGTAACACCTCCAAGGGTTGCCGAATCGCCCATACAACTTGAATGTACCGTTGCACAAATTATTGCACTTGGCGAAAAAGCAGGTGCCGGAAATTTAGTGCTAGCCGAAATTAAAAAAATACATATTGCAGAATCGGTACTAAATGCACAAAACAAAATTGATCAAGCAAAATTAGATTTAGTAGCAAGACTTGGTGGAGATTGGTATGCAAGAATTAACGAACAAAATTTATTTGAGGTAACCAAGCCCAATACGCAGCTAGGTATGGGTTTTGACATGTTGCCAAAATTTATTAGAGAACATGCCGGATTGAGCAACAACGAAAAAGCACAGCTTGCAAATTGCACAACAGTTCCAGCGTCACTCGCACAAAACGCAGATATCGTGGTAAATTTAACTCCTGCAAGTATCGAAGCCATTAAACTAGAATTAGCAAACAACAATGCACAAAGTGCTTGGACTATTATTGAAAAATCAACCTCGCATCAATAATTCCAAGACCATCTGATATCAATGTTTTAAAACTAGGATTTTCCGTTTTTTGCTGTTCGAGATATCCCCTAATTGCTTTTGACAATAGATCAGCATCCTCTAAAGCCGCAACAATTTCTAAAATTTCTAGTGCGCAAAGCCAATCTTTTTTATGGGATGCATGTACCTGATTAAATATATTTTCAAGTTCCGCTACTTGCGCCGTGGTTATTGATGCTAATTCAATTTGCCCTCTTATTTCCCTAACCTTTGCAAACAATGCATGATAGGCATAATCCTGAGGGGAATAGCTTGGCTGATGTGTTTGCTCAGGAGATACATACAACTGATCTTCAAAAGTACTAATGTCTGCGGGGCCATTAAATACAGATACAATAGAGGCGCCCACTGCCATATCAAATACACCCCATGATGGATCAAACAAAATAAGTCCATCTTTACTTTTTACGGTGCAGGATGTAAATGAAAAAATGATGTTTTTTGTATCCTGCTTTATACTATCTCTTAAAATACCTTGTACGGTAATGCCTGATTCAAATGATAAAAGCACTTCTTGATTGAGTTCAATTCCAACATCAGAAAGGTCTTGCGCTGTAAAATCTTCAAGCGGCTTTTTGGCATTGA
This sequence comes from Bacteroidota bacterium, assembly GCA_041173245.1. Lineage (GTDB taxonomy): Bacteria > Bacteroidota > Bacteroidia > Chitinophagales > Chitinophagaceae > Sediminibacterium. Next base: position 21,635 of record JBEDIY010000093.1, read on the forward strand.
TTAAATTTCCAACTGGCGATCCAAAACCATCTGCATGGTAGTTCTTACCATGACCTTGCAACTGCTTATGATTATAGGATAAAGCCGTTGGACCCGTTGTTTTTATATAGGCTACCCCAGAACCTGGACCCTCTAAAACCTGCGTACAAGCACCTGATACTTGAATACCAGAACTATATGCTAGTGTACAAATATTTTTACATTCAATGGCTTTTTTTACACCCTCTAAACCGCCTACCCTAAATGCCATGGTATTTTCAAACTGTTTTAAAACATCAATTAAGTTTTGAAAAGTAGGTGTTACAAAAAGTTGAGGTTGTTGCTTGGTAATATCATATGAATACGTGAGTGCATCAATGGTATATGGTATTTTTTTTACCTCAGGGTGCATGCATGAAGCACTCTCACCTATTGACGACAATAAACCTGCTCCATAAATTTTTGGCTCATCGAGTGGTCCAATTAAACCATATTCGACGGTCCACCACTGCAATCGACTAAGCAATGCCATTTCGGAAGGTTCACCTAAATTTTGTTGTTGTTCAAAAATAGTGGCCTCTGTTTTTTTAATTACTGCTTCATCAATACCTGGCATTTCTTTTAAAATAGAAAGCTGTCTGATGGTTTCGTAGAGTTCAAAATCTTTGGAAGAAAAAATAGCTTTGGTTCCTATAAAACCAAGATAGCTTAGGTATTGGTTGTAATCGGTATCACTAATAATAGGTGCATGACCCGCCGATTCATGAATAATATCGGGTGCACTGGTATATTCTATATGTTCTAGTTGTCTGATATCTGCAGCAATGACAAGGACCCGGTATGCTTGAAATTCCATAAATGCTGCAGGCGGAATAAATCCATCTACTGTAACAGCACCCCAGCCAATATTTGCAAGTGCATCATTAATTTCTTGTAAGCTTGGAATTTTTTCGATGGTTAAACCGGCCTTTTTTAAACCTGGAATATAAGGATAGTATGCAGCGTCTTTTAGGAAACTATAATTTTGACGCATTACATAACGCCAAACAGCATGGTCTACACTGGTATACTTCTCGTAACACTGATCTACAATGTATTTTGCCAAATGTGCTGGCAAATTTGCGACCTGCTTATTATTAAAATCGTTCATTATTTAGCTCCTTGTAATGAGCTAAAATAGTGTAATTTAAATAAATTAACAAACGTTAGTTTTTAGTTAAAAGGGGTAGACCACTTTTTATCAATGTACACATTCGTACCCGCCAAGGTTTTTAAAAATGCCACTACTGCTGCAATTTCGGTGGGTTGTAAATTTAAACGTTGCACATTAACGCCATTGGGTTTTAAGCGCTGATCTAAATTTCTATTGTCATTAATAAATCCTCCATAATGAGAAACTGCAGTCGCTAAATCTCTTATGCCACCTGTGTGCATTAACCGTGTATTTAATTCGCCTCTATTATTAACAAGGTCACGAAGTGTAGGTGCGCGGGTAACATTAATATCTTGACCTGCACCAACTGCGAGTGCAATAACTCCATTGTTTCGGGTGTTAGGATCAATATCAAATTCAGGTGCATTGTGACAACCATTACAACCAAGCCCTCCACCAATTCTACTGCTATTGCCATCAAAAACAGGTGGTGTTAAAAATAAATCTTTACCGGTATTCTCTTGTGTAGTAAAGTTTGGAAAAGGTTGTCTATCATTATTTACCTGCGCTCTTCCAATATCATATTTTGCATCAAAAGATTGTATACTTCTAATAAATTGCCCTAAACATTCTTGTAATCGGGGCTCTGTAACAGTAATATCTCCATAGGTAAATTTAAAAAGCTCGTTGTAATAATCAGTAGCCTGTAACTTGGCTAAGAGTGCTGCTATATTTGCTCTTCCGGTTTGTCCACTAAAACCCATCTCTTTATGATCGGCAATGGGTTGTGTGGTTTGGCTTTCCAAACTTGCCGCCCTTTCATCCCAAAAAAACTTAGCTTCCACACCAAATCTTTCATTGACAAGACGCATAGAATGTCTATCCGTTAATCCACCAGCCACACCTGCACTAATGAGTGCGGTATCTGAAAATGCAAAAGCTTGCTTATGACAACTCGCACAAGAAATAGTATTGTCAATGCTTAATTTTTTATCGTAAAATAAAACCCTCCCAAGTGTTGCTTTGGCATTGGTAATAGGATTGTTACCTGTATTGTCTTTAACAATATATGCTGGCTTTGGCTGGGCTGCATAATTGGCTAAATTATTGAGGTCAATTTGTGCACCAAAAGCGGTAGCGACAGCTGTGTAAACAGTTTGCCCTGTGGTGGTAGTATCTGCTTTAGAGCAGGCTACTAATAAAACAATTACACCAATAATACCTGAAAAAATGAGGGGGATTTTTCGCATCGATTTATTTTTTTATGGGACAGTCAGTCACCAAAAACGTTTAATGGGCATTAGTTATTAAACTGCCAATTATTTGTTAATACAACAGATTCAAATTTTGCTTCTTGGTTATCAGAAAGTGTTGCAAAGAAATCTATTCCGGTCAAGGTTTCCAAATAATCTATTGAAACTACAAATTGCTTAAGTGACCCGGCACTTCCAGCATTGGGAAGTAAAAAAGCAATGGCTTCAACTCCTGTTTTTGTTTGCTTAAACACTATTTTATAATACGCACAGGGAACGGTAATTTTTTGGTTTACGGTGCCGCAACTTTTGTTTAATAGTGGCCCAGTTACCACATACACACCATTTTTTTGTAACGCCCAATCCCTTACTTTGTCTTCAAGTTTAGCCCATATACCTCTATTAAATGAAGGTGTTTGCGGAGACATATTTGACATATAAAAACTTTCATTCATAGACGTATTGTTTAATTTCATGTCTGCTGCAGGACATAAATGCCCCCTGTCATATCCAGATTTTGCATAACTACCCGGCCCAACCGGATTTGACAATAATGGGTCCGCTAAAAATTTTGAACTTCGTTTTTGCGGACCATTAATAGATGCAGGAGTGAGATAATAAGCCACCCATTCTGCCTGCTTGTCTGCTTCACTGTAGGAAAGTGTGTAGTAGGTGTGAGAAACGGTAGTTCCTTTGAAATTATTGGGTAATAGGGTGTCAGAAACGGCTCCTACATGACCTATGCAACAAGCAAAGACACAAACCCATAAAAAAGCCCGTAGGCGCATCGTTTTTACAAATATGGAAGCTTTTAGATGCATTTCATTCAATATTAGTCAATTTTGCATATAAGCCATACGACTTTTACAGATTTTTTAGCATCAAAATAAGTACCTTTAAAGTATGCGATTGCAAACAACCATAAAACAACTTTTAGCCCTAGCGATGCTGGTTGTTTTTGCATTTAGCATTACGCCGCAAAAAACCATCCACGATTTTGTAGCGCCCCACAAAGATCCTACAAAATGTGACGTTCACATTAAGGCACCCATCGAGCAGGTTGAAAATTCCCAACTCCATTGCACATTTGATTTTCAGGTTGCTACAACGCCATTTGTCAATTACAATTTTAGTATTGACATTCCGGTACAATTAGTAGCAAGAGCTCAAAATAATTTTTACAAAGAAACACGGAATCATACCTTTCTTCTATCTAAAGATTCCCGTGGTCCACCTCATTGCTAATACCTACTAGCAATTTTTAAATTTTCTTTTTAAGTACTCAATTTATTATTTTGAATTGTATCAAATGTATTGTGTCATTGTGCATAATGACATGCCTAACAATATTTCAAGCGAATGCCCAAAAATGTAATTTGGTGCTTTCAGGTGTTGTTATGGATGCATCTAACAACGCGCCACTTGAAAAAGCAGTGGTTGAGATTAAAGAGTTAGGCATCAAATTTATTACAGACATAGAAGGCCATTACCATTTTTATAATTTGTGTAAAGGCAGTTATACGATTGTAGTAAACCACATGAGCTGTGACAGTATCAAATACAAATTAACAATACAGCAAAATATCATTCAAAATTTTAAATTGCCACACGCCATTAATGAACTTGAAAATGTGAGTGTAAATGCCAAAAGGGACCTCAATTTAAATGCTATAAAAGAAGTGCTAAGTAGCAAAATTGTGGACGCCACTAGAGGGCAAAGTTTAGGTGAAATATTGAGCCGCGCCAATGGCGTTACTGTTTTACAAACAGGTAGCACCATATTTAAGCCCGTAATACATGGGCTTCATAGCCAGCGGGTACTGCTTATTAATAATGGTGTGCGGCTAGAGAGTCAACAATGGGGCAGCGATCATGCACCTGAAATTGACCCATTTATTGCCGAAAAATTTACCGTTATAAAAGGAGCAGGTGCCTTAAAATATGGCAATGATGCAATAGCGGGCGCCGTATTAATTGAACCAAAGGCATTGCCCAAACAAGCCCAAACAAATGCCGAATTTAATACAGGTTATTTCTCCAACAACAGACAATATGTTGTGAATGGGATGATCGAATCATCACCTATTAAATTTCCCGAATTAAGTTACCGCATTCAAGCTACCTATAAAAAAGGGGGTAATGCGAGAACACCAAACTACTGGCTGCACAACACTGGATTACAAGAAATTAACTATTCGGGCGCTGTAGGACTTAGAAAAGAAAAATACAACACCGAGTTATTTGTAAGTAGTTTTAATACAGACCTGGGCATATTTATTGGATCGCATGTAGGTAATTTAAGTGATTTACAAAACGCCATTACAGCTAGCAAACCCACCCAAAATATTGATGCATTTAGCTATGCTATTGGAAGGCCAAAACAAAATGTACAACACTATACGGTAAAATCTAAATCACAATTTTATTTGCCCAATAACAATAAAGTCAACCTTTTAGTGTCTTATCAAAAGAACCTAAGAAAAGAGTTTGACAGGGCGATGCTCTCTAATAGACCAGAATTGGATTTAGATATTTCAACCACCATGGCTGATGTTAATTTTGAAAGCGGACCTACTAAAAAAATAAGTAGCAATATAGGTCTAGTAGCTATGCTACAAGAAAATGTTTGGGCAGGTAGCCGTTTTTTTGTTCCAAATTTTCGCACACAAAACATAGCTGCGTACAGCATTCATAATTACAACGTAAACAATTGGATGTTTGACGCAGGTGCTAGATTTGATTACAGACACTTAAGAACCTACCGTAATAAATCGGATAGTATTACTGCTGCCAACAGAACATGGGGCAATGCTTCTGGAACCCTGGGTGCTACCTATAAAATAACGCCGAATTTTAAATGGCTTATTAATGGCGCATACGCTTGGAGGGCACCGCAAGTAAATGAACTTTATGTAAACGGATTACACCACGGAACATCAAGTTTTGAAATTGGTAACCAAAATCTTAAAAGTGAAAAAGCGTTTAATATTTCTACGCAGTTAAAATATCAAACCGATAGTAGCTGGCAGTTTGACCTTAGTGTATACAATAATATCATTACTGATTTTATTAACCTAATACCATCCGTTCCGGCCACTTTAACATTAAGAGGCGCCTATCCAACTTTCAGGTATGTCCAAAGTAACGCTGTTTTAAGAGGGATCGATTTTAGTGTGCACAAAACACTAAACCGCTCTTTTATGGCAGGTGCAAAAACGGCACTTTTGTGGGCAAAAAATAGTGATACCAAAGAATGGATCATTCAAATGCCTTCCAATAGAATTGAAGGTGATATCACGTATTCTTTTGCCAATAAAGTACTACAAAACGCTGCTATTGAACTGCGTTATATGCACATCATGCAGCAAACTAGAATTCCAGTAAGCATACTCGATTATATTCCGCCACCTAATGCATACAGCCTACTAAACGTAGACTTTAGTAGTGATGTATCTATTGGGAAAAGGCAAATCAGTGTAGGTTTAACGGTTGTTAATTTACTCAACCAAACCTATCGAGACTATATGAACAGGTTTAGGTATTTTAATGACGAACCAGGTAGATCTATTAACCTCAGAGTTAAATTAAAATTATGAAACAAATAAAACTAGGTGCCATATGCGCCGCGTTCATAATTCTATTGGCTGGCTGCTCCAAAAATGTAAGCAACCCCAATGACGAAAATGAACACGAAGCCATTAATAAAATAGAACTTGTATTTGCAGAAACGGGTGGTGCATCTACAAGCTTTATTATGGAAGACCCAGATGGTGACGGTGGCAATCCTCCTTCGCGCATTGATACCATAAAATTAAACAACAACAAACAGTATACTGTAACTGTAAAAATTTACAATATTTCAAGCGGTGTTGTTAAAGACGTAAGTGCCACTGTTTTAATGCAAGCCACTTCACACGAGTTTTATTTTATTCCTTCAGGTGTATCTCTAACAGTTCAAAAAACAGATAAGGATAAAAACGGATACCCTATTGGATTTTTAAGTACTTGGCAAACATCAAGTGCAGGTAACGGCAGTTTATTATTTAAACTAATGCATAAAACGGCTTTAAAAGGCCCTAACGACGGCCCTAACGTAGGTCATAGTGACATTCAATTAAACTTACCAATCATTATTAAGTAAAAACAAAACCATGAAAAAGAGTATTATTTTTTTATTGAGCATTTTAATTTCTAGTGCAACATTTGCGCAAGTTAGTTTTGGAGTAAAAGCAGGTTACAATGCTGCTAGTGTAAAATCTAATGATGCAGATATTACTGCGGATGGACAAACCTTATCTGGTTTTCATATTGGAACTGTACTGAATGTTCCAATGAATAAAAAGTTTGCATTTCAAACCGGTTTAAACCTTGGAACAAAGGGCGTAAGTGTAGCCCATGATGGACATGGCGATAAATATAAATTTACAGCCATTGATATTCCTTTAAATGTTGTGGTTACCAGTAAAAAAGGATTGTTTGCTGGAACAGGTTTAAACCTTGGTTATAACCTGTCAGGAAAATTAGACGCACACGATGACCCTACCGAAAATTATGATTTTGAATTTGGGAGTGATAAGAATTTTACAAGAGCAGATCTTGGCTTAAATTTTTTAGTAGGCTACCAAACTAAGTCTGGCATTTTTGTAAGCGCTAACAGTTTAGTGAGCTTAACAGATATCGCACCTAGTGCCACTAGCTGGAAAAATAACGTAATTGGTTTATCTATTGGATATACTTTAAAGAACTCCAAAAAATAAGGGGGTTCGAGAAAATTTTTGCCGCACAAAGGCCGCCCTTCGGGCGGCCTTTGTTTTTATAAAAAATCCAACTCCTGCGAAAAATCTAACTCCTGCTACATTCACTTCGCAATTAACATGGCCAGCTTACACGCCAGGCCCAGTAACATAGGATACACAAAAAATAGCCATAACATATCTACCAGGCGCAGCGTTTGCCACACTTTAGATCCTGATGCAACAGCCCTGTTTAAAAAGTCGTACCAGCTTACTAAATTGAGTTTGGCGGCCAACCCATTAAATAAAACGGCCAATACGAGTATCACAACACCCAGGATATATATTTTAATCATGGTCTTTATTTTTTTATTGAAAAATAGTATATTTAAGAAAACAAAAGTATGCCGTTTACAAGGTTCCAGCCCCTCTATTTCATGGCTATATGGCTGATTGCAATGGTTTGCACCAGTTGCTTACGTGAAAAAAATGGGGGGCTATTTTTACCCGATGGTTTTGAAGCAGCTGTGGTGGTAGATAGTTTACCAGGCAGGGCTAGGCATTTGGCGGTAAATGATAATGGCGATATATATATAAAAGCAAATAGGCCCATCGAAGGCGGCATGAACTATGTATTAAGGGACGAAAACAATGATGGTCGTGCCGATATTATTAAAAATTTTGGACCCCTCGCAAGTGAAGGTGCATACGCAACTGGCATGCGCATTCATAATGGATACTTATATACCAG
>JBEDIY010000094.1:0-9090 GCA_041173245.1 Bacteroidota bacterium
AATGCTAGAACTCAAGACAAACAAGGAAAAGTTGTTCCTGTTTTAATTACGGTGTACGCAGATAAGTCTTTCGACTTTATCATCAAAACGGCACCAGCCCCAGTTCAATTAATGGAAGCTGCTAAAATCCAAAAAGGATCTAAAGAAAGCAACCGTGACAAAGTGGGTAAAGTTACTTGGGCGCAAGTAGAAGAAATCGCTAAAGACAAGATGTCTGACTTAAATGCATTTAGCCTTCACAGTGCAATGAGCATGGTGGCGGGTACTGCACGTAGTATGGGTATCACAGTAGATGGTCAAGCTCCTTGGGAAAATTAATTTATTCACCTTCAATTATTAAAAAATGTCACTTACTAAAAAAAGAAAAGTAGCAGTTACAAAGGTGGATAAAAACAAATCTTATTCCCTTAAAGAAGCGTCTACACTTGTAAAAGAAATTAACTGTACAAAATTTGATAGCTCTGTAGATTTACACATTCGTTTAGGTGTAGATCCTAAAAAAGCAGACCAACAAGTTAGAGGTACTGTATCATTACCACACGGTACTGGTAAAACAAAAAAAGTATTGGTTCTTTGTACACCTGATAAAGAAGCAGCTGCTAAAGAAGCAGGTGCAGATTATGTAGGTCTTGATGAATTCATCGCAAAGATCGAAAGCGGTTGGGTTGATATTGATGTAATCATTGCAACACCATCAGTAATGCCTAAGATTGGTAAATTAGGTAAAGTATTAGGTCCTCGTAACTTAATGCCAAACCCTAAAACAGGTACTGTTACAAATGATGTAGCAGGTGCTGTTAATGAAGTAAAAGGTGGTAAAATTGCTTTCAAGGTTGATAAAGCGGGTATCGTTCATGCTTCAATTGGACGTGTCTCTTTTGCACCAGATAAGCTTTCCGAAAATAGTACTGAGTTAATCAACGCTATTATTAAGTTAAAGCCATCTTCTTCTAAAGGAACTTACATCAAAGGTGTTAGCATGGCTAGCTCCATGAGTCCTGGCATTATGTTAGACACAAAATCATTAATGAACTAATTCCTGGTGATTTCTATCAAGTAGAAAAATGACCCGGGTTTTTAAAAAAGATCAGACATGACAAAAGATCAAAAAAATGAAGTGATTGAGGTTCTTAAACAAAAGTTCACTCAATACAATAACTTCTATATTACCGATACCGAATCTTTATCTGTAGCGCAGATTTCTGCACTTCGTCGTACTTGTTTTGATAAGCAAGTAGAAATGAAAGTTGCAAAAAACACGCTTATCCGTAAAGCATTAGAAGCTATCGATGCAGAAAAATATGCTGCGATTTATCCAGCATTAAATAATGTTACTGCGTTAATGTTCTCTGAAAATCCTAAAGAACCAGCTGTTATTATCAGCGCGTTCAGAAAGGGTGGAGACAAGCCTCAATTAAAAGCGGCGTTCATCAATGGAGATGTTTACTCTGGCGATAACACACTTAAGGCGTTAACACAAATTAAAACGAAGAACGAACTTGTTGGTGAAGTTCTTGGATTATTACAATCTCCGGCTAAGCGCGTAATTGCTGCTTTATTAAACCACGCCGAGAATGGTAGTTCAAAGACAGAAGCTGAAGTTGTTGTAGCATCTGTAGAAGTTGCTGTAGAAGAAGCTGCTGCACCAGTTGTAGAAGCGGCTCCTGACTCAGAACCAGAAGCGTAAAAATATCCCAGGCCTGAGGGAAAATAAAGGCAAATTTTTTTAAACCCTCCGCCGGACTTGTAACAAAGTATGAAGGCGGAAAAAATTTAAATCAAATGGCAGACGTAAAATCATTAGCTGAACAATTAGTAAGCTTAACAGTAAAAGAAGTACAAGAATTAGCTGATGTATTAAAAGCTGATTACGGTATTGAACCAGCTGCTGCTGCAGTTGTAGTAAGCGCAGGTGACGGCGGAGCTGCTGCTGTAGAAGAGAAAACATCTTTCGATGTAATCTTAGTAAGCGGCGGTGCTAGCAAATTAGGCGTAGTTAAAATCGTAAAAGAATTAACTGGCTTAGGACTTAAAGAAGCAAAAGATCTAGTTGACGGTGCACCAAAACCAGTTAAAGAAGGTGTTTCTAAAGCAGAAGCTGACGATATCGTAGCTAAGCTTAAAGAAGCTGGTGCTGAAGTAGAAGTAAAGTAATTTACGGCTAATTCTAGTCCAATACATTCAAAAAAAAGCGGTTTCAACCTTGTTGAAACCGCTTTTTTTATGCCATCTTGCTATATTTTTCTCGAACCCAGCTGAATTTTAACAAAATTGTTTTTCTAAAAATATGCTGGTAATCAATATTTTACAAAAAATCCAACAAAAAATAAGCCATTTTTCATGACAGGCTGACTTTTGCGGTAAAAATTATTGATTTTTTGGACATTTTGGTCCAGTATTTGTTTGTTTCCTGCCCCTCATTTCGTACCTTTGCAAATCTTAAATTGGGATACTTGTCTCAATATTTTTTGTATTTAAACCGGTTTTATATACATGTCTACAACAATTTTGAACAACAGGGTCAACTTTGGTAAAACAAAGCACTTGGCAGAAACGCCAGACTTACTCGACATTCAGTTAGAGTCATTTAGAGAATTTTTTCAGTTAGAAACAACACCAGACCGCAGAAATGTGGAAGGCTTGTTCCGTGTGTTTAAGGAAAATTTTCCGATTACAGACACGCGTAACATTTTCGTACTAGAGTTCCTAGATTACTTTATTGATCCCCCACGTTACACACTCGACGAGTGTATGGAGCGCGGATTAACGTATGCAGTTCCATTAAAAGCTAAACTACGTTTAAGCTGTAATGATGAAGAGCACGTTGATTTCCAAACCATCGTACAGGATGTATTCCTTGGAAACATTCCTTACATGACTCCGCGTGGTACGTTTGTAATTAATGGTGCGGAGCGTGTTATTGTATCTCAGTTACACCGTTCACCTGGTGTATTCTTTGGTCAATCAGTTCACCCGAACGGAACAAAAATTTATTCTGCGCGTGTAATTCCTTTTAAAGGTGCATGGATGGAATTTGCTACAGACATCAACAATGTAATGTATGCATATATCGATCGCAAAAAGAAGTTCCCTGTAACAACTTTATTACGTTCTATTGGATTTGAAACAGACAAAGACATTCTAGAATTATTTGGAATGGCTGACGAAATCAAAGCCGATAAAAAATCTTTAGCCAATCAAGTTGGACGCAAATTAGCTGCGCGTGTTTTAAGAACATGGGTAGAAGATTTCGTTGATGAAGATACGGGTGAAGTAGTGAGCATTGAGCGTAACGAAATTGTAATGGAGCGTGACACTGTTTTAGACGAAGCTGCAATTGCAACTATCGTTGAAATGGATGTGAAGAGCGTATTCATTCAAAAAGAAGAGTTTGGCGGTGATTATGCAATCATCTACAACACGTTAAATAAAGATACTTCTAACTCAGAATTAGAAGCGGTTCAACATATCTACCGTCAATTACGTGGTGCAGATGCGCCAGATAATGAAACGGCGCGTGGAATTATTGACAAATTATTTTTCTCTGATAAGCGTTATGATTTAGGTGAAGTGGGTCGTTATAAAATCAACCGTAAACTTGACTTAGATTATCCATTAGAGAAAAAAGTTTTAACAAAGCAAGACATTATTGAAATTGTTAAATACTTAGTTCGTTTAACCAATGCGAAAGCAGAGATTGACGATATTGATCACCTAAGCAATCGTCGTGTACGTACCGTGGGTGAGCAGTTGTATGCACAATTTGGTGTTGGTTTAGCGCGTATGGCGCGTACGATTCGTGAGCGTATGAACGTGCGTGACAATGAGGTTTTCACACCCGTTGATCTAATCAATGCAAGAACACTTTCTAGTGTAATCAATTCATTCTTTGGAACTTCTCAGTTATCTCAATTCTTAGACCAAACAAATCCATTATCAGAGATCACGCACAAGCGTCGTATTTCTGCACTTGGACCCGGCGGTTTAAGTAGAGAGCGTGCAGGATTTGAAGTACGTGACGTACACTATTCTCACTACGGTCGTTTATGTACCATCGAAACACCGGAAGGACCAAACATTGGTCTAATTTCTACGTTGTGTGTGCATGCTTCTATCAACGATATGGGATTCATTGAAACACCATACCGCAAAGTAGAAAATGGTAAAGTAAACATGAAGCAATTGACGTACCTCAGCGCTGAAGAAGAGGATACTGCAAAAATTGCACAGTCTAACTCACCATTAACAGATAAATTAGAATTCGCAGAAGATAAAGTTGTTTCTCGTCAAACCGGAGACTTCCCAATATTAGATAAAGAAGATGTAGAATATATGGACGTTGCACCTAACCAAATTGTTGGTTTGAGTGCGTCTTTAATTCCATTCTTAGAGCATGATGATGCCAACCGTGCCCTAATGGGTTCAAACATGCAACGTCAAGCGGTTCCGTTGATTATTCCTGAAGCACCAATTGTTGGTACAGGACTAGAAGGAAAAGCTGCGCGTGATGCACGTATCCAAATCCATGCAGATGGTAATGGTGTGGTTGAGTTTGTGGATGCAAATGAAATTCATGTTCGTTATGATAGAAATGATTTAGACCGTTTGGTTTCTTTCAGTGATGATTTACAATTGTATAAACTCACTAAGTTTATCAAAACAAACCAAGCTACTTGTATCAACCTACGTCCTGCTGTTAAAAAAGGACAAAAAGTTAAAAAAGGAGATTTCTTAACCGAAGGTTATGCAACAAAAGATGGTGAGTTAGCATTAGGTCGTAATCTACAAGTGGCGTTCATGCCATGGAAAGGTTACAACTTTGAGGATGCCATTGTAATCAGTGAAAAAGTAGTACGTGAAGATTTATTTACTTCAATTCACATCGATGAATATGAATTAGAAGTGCGTGATACTAAATTAGGTGAAGAAGAATTAACACCAGATATCCCGAACGTTTCTGAAGAAGCAACCAAAGATTTAGATGAGCATGGTATCATCAGAATTGGTGCAACGATTAAAGAAGGTGATATTTTAATTGGAAAGATTACACCTAAAGGTGAATCAGATCCTACACCAGAAGAAAAGTTATTGCGTGCCATCTTTGGTGACAAAGCAGGTGATGCAAAAGATGCTTCATTAAAAGCTCCAAACGGAACAGAAGGTGTAGTTATCGATAAGAAATTATTCCAACGCGCTAAAAAAGATAAGAACGGAAAAATTCGTGAAAAAGCATTACTTGAAAAAGTAGAAAAAGTACACGAGCAAAATACCGAGCATATCAAAGAATTGTTGCTTGATAAATTACAAACACTATTAAAAGATAAGTCTTCTTCTGGTGTGAGCAACAACTTTGGCGAAATGTTGATTCCTAAAGGTTCTAAGTTCAATCAGAAAAACTTAGTAACACTCGATTACCAAAACGTAAATCCACTTGGTTGGACTGGTGACGAAAAAACAGATCAACAAATCAATACTTTATTACACAACTATAGCATTCGTTTCAACGAAGAACTAGGTCGTTATAAGCGTGAGAAATTCAACATCTCTATCGGTGATGAATTACCAGCGGGTGTATTAAAATTAGCTAAAGTATACTTAGCCGTTAAGCGTAAGCTTAAAGTGGGAGATAAGATGGCGGGTCGTCACGGAAACAAAGGTATCGTTGCCAAAATTGTGCGTGCAGAAGACATGCCATTTATGGAAGACGGTACTCCAGTCGACATCGTTCTTAATCCACTAGGTGTACCTTCTCGTATGAACCTTGGTCAGATCTATGAAACCATTTTAGGTTGGACTGGTAAGCGTTTAGGCGTGAAATTTGCAACACCAATTTTTGATGGTGCAAGTACCGATCAAATCGAACAATATTGTGTAGATGCGGGTATACCAAGAAATGGACACACGTATTTATATGATGGTGAAACAGGAGAGCGCTTCCACCAAAAAACATCGGTTGGTGTAATCTATATGATTAAACTTCACCACATGGTTGATGATAAAATGCACGCCCGTTCTATCGGACCATACAGCTTAATTACCCAGCAACCGCTTGGTGGTAAGGCTCAGTTTGGTGGACAACGTTTTGGTGAGATGGAGGTTTGGGCACTTGAAGCATATGGTGCTGCTAACATCTTACAGGAATTATTAACCCTTAAGTCTGATGATATCATAGGTAGAGCAAAAACCTATGAAGCAATCGTTAAAGGTGAAAACATTCCACGTCCGGGTGTACCAGAATCATTTAATGTATTAGTACATGAATTGAGAGGTTTAGGTTTAGACTTAAAATTTGAATAAGATTTTATATAAAACCAACACATCTATTAACAACAATTATCATTACAAATTTACAACCTAGATATGGCCAATAAAAGAGACAATCGACCAAGATTAACTTTCTCCGAGATCACTATCGGTCTGGCTTCTCCAGATAATATATTAGAAAGAAGTTTCGGTGAAGTATTAAAGCCTGAAACCATTAATTACCGAACGTATAAGCCTGAAAGAGATGGTTTATTCTGCGAAAGAATTTTTGGTCCAGTTAAGGATTATGAGTGTGCTTGTGGTAAATACAAGCGTATCCGTTACAAGGGTATTGTGTGTGACAGATGTGGGGTAGAAGTAACAGAGAAAAAAGTACGTCGTGAGCGTATGGGTCACATTAAACTTGTGGTACCTGTGGTGCACATTTGGTACTTCAAATCTTTACCTAACAAAATCGGTTATTTATTAGGAATGAGTTCTAAGAAATTAGAAACCATTATCTATTATGAGCGTTACGTTGTATTACAAGGCGGTATCAAAGAAAACCTTAACATGGGTGATCTTTTAACCGAAGAAGAATACCTTGATTTATTAGATACTTTACCAAAAGAAAACCAATTCTTACCTGACGAAGATCCAAACAAGTTCATCGCTAAAATGGGTGCAGAAGCCGTTCACGGTTTATTGCAAAGAATTGATTTAGATGGTTTAAGTTTCTCTTTACGTAATGCAGCTGCTAACGAAACTTCTCAACAACGTAAAGCAGATGCCTTAAAGCGTTTGAGCGTTGTAGAATCTTTCCGTGATGCAAGCACACGTATTGTAAATAAGCCGGAGTGGATGGTTATGCAATACATTCCAGTTATTCCACCAGAACTTCGTCCATTAGTACCTCTAGATGGTGGTCGTTTTGCATCATCAGATCTAAACGATTTATACCGTCGTGTAATTATTCGTAACAACCGTTTAAAGCGTTTGTTAGAAATTAAAGCACCAGAAGTAATCTTACGTAATGAAAAACGTATGTTACAAGAAGCGATCGATTCTTTATTCGATAACTCTCGTAAATCTAATGCGGTTAAAGCAGAAGGTGGACGTGCTTTAAAATCTTTATCGGATGTATTAAAAGGTAAGCAAGGTCGTTTCCGTCAAAACTTACTTGGTAAGCGTGTGGATTATTCTGGTCGTTCTGTAATTGTGGTAGGACCTGAGTTAAAAATGCACGAGTGCGGATTACCAAAAGATATGGCTGCCGAATTATTTAAGCCATTTGTTATTCGTAAATTAATTGAAAGAGGTATTGTAAAAACAGTGAAGTCTGCTAAAAAATTAGTAGATAAAAAAGAAGCTGTTATTTGGGATATCTTAGAAAATATTTTAAAAGGTCACCCGGTATTATTAAACCGTGCCCCAACACTTCACCGCTTGTCTATTCAAGCATTCCAACCTAAGTTGGTAGAAGGTAAAGCCATTCAATTACACCCACTCGTAACGTCTTCGTTTAACGCGGATTTCGATGGTGACCAAATGGCGGTACACGTTCCACTTAGCAGTGCAGCGGTACTAGAAGCACAGTTATTAATGCTTTCTTCTCACAACATCCTGAACCCGCAAAATGGTACGCCAATCACCCTTCCTTCTCAGGACATGGTACTTGGTTTATACTACATTACAAAGGGTAAGAAAACCACCGATACTGAAACCGTAAAAGGACAGGGCATGGCTTTCTACAATATGGATGAAGTGATCATTGCTTACAATGAGAACCGTGTTGATTTACACGCAAACATCAAAGTAAAAACCAATGTTCGTGAAGGTGGTGTGATTGTTAAAAAATTAATTGAAACAACGGTTGGTCGTGTTTTATTCAATCAACACGTACCTGCACCAGTAGGTTATATCAATGCACTATTAACCAAGAAATCTTTAAGAGATATTATTGGTGATATCATTAAAATCACAAACGTTCCTACAACCGCTAAATTCTTAGATGATATTAAAACACTAGGATTTAAGATGGCATTCCGTGGTGGTTTATCATTTAACGTAAACGATCTTATCGTTCCTGATAAGCGTGGTGAGTTACTTGATAATGCTAAAGCAGAAGTAGAAGAAGTTTGGGAAAATTACAACATGGGTCTTATTACCAATAACGAGCGTTACAACCAAGTTATTGATATCTGGGGTCGTGTAGATACGAGAATTACTGAAACATTGATGCATGAAATGCAAACAGATAAGCAAGGCTTTAACTCTGTTTACATGATGCTTGATTCAGGTGCTCGTGGTAGTAAAACACAGGTTAAGCAGCTCGTAGGTATTAGAGGTCTAATGGCTAAGCCGCGTAAGAGTGGTAGTGCAGGTTCTGAGGTAATTGAAAACCCAATCTTATCTAACTTTAAGAGTGGTCTTAACGTATTAGATTACTTTATTTCTACGCACGGTGCGCGTAAAGGTCTTGCGGATACGGCGTTAAAAACGGCCGATGCAGGTTACCTAACACGCCGACTAGTAGATGTTTCTCAAGACGTTGTAATTGCGGATGATGACTGTGGTACTTTACGTGGTATAGCAACTTCTGCATTAAAAGACAATGAAGATATTATTGAAGCATTATCGGACAGAATAGAAGGTCGTACTTCATTACATAATGTTTACCATCCAGTAACGGAACAATTAATTATCAATGCAGGTGAAGAAATTTCATCTGATGTTGCTAAAGAAATTGATGAAGTTGGTATCGAGTCTGTAGAGATTCGTTCTGTACTTACTTGCGAAAGTAAGCGTGGTGTTTGTGTAAAATGTTAGGGTAAAAACTTTGCAACT
>JBEDIY010000095.1:0-20620 GCA_041173245.1 Bacteroidota bacterium
AAAAACAGCCAAACTACTCATGATAAAAATTAGTCCTATTCTTTTCAATTTCATATCCGAACTTTAGTGTTTTAAAATTAGTCAATTACCTTGTAAAATTTTCATAAAACGCGCATGATCCACATCAAAGCCTTCACTTTTAGCCCAATTTCAGAAAATACCTATGTTTTATACAACGATGCGGGCAAAGCCATCATTATTGACCCCGGTTGTTACTTCCCCGCCGAGGAGGAAACCTTACAAAATTTTATTAAAGAAAAGAACTTAATACCCATTTACCTGCTCAATACCCATTGCCACCTCGATCATGTGTTTGGTAACAAATGGGTACATGAAACCTACGGTTTAGAACTTTATTTGCACCCAAATGAAGCGCCTATGTTAGAGCTAGCACCAGTTTCTGGAGAGCGATGGGGCCTGCCTTTTCAAAACTATGATGGATCATTGCATTTTTTAAATGACGGCGACAAGGTATTGCTAGATGACTTCGAAATTCAAGTGATTCTAGCGCCTGGGCATTCACCTGGTAGTATTTGTTTTTATATGCCTGAACAAGGTGATTTGATCGGAGGTGATGTTTTGTTTAGAGGAAGTATTGGTAGAACAGATCTTCCAGGTGGCGATACAGAAACCCTGCTTACTAGTATTCGTGAAAAGCTTTGGGTGCTACCCGATGAAACAGTTGTTTATTCGGGTCATGGAATTAAAACCACCATTGGATACGAAAAGAGAAACAATCCTTTTTTATAAATCACATGCTACTTGACGCTGTAGGTTTTTAAAAGCATCAGTCCAATATTTTTATAAGGAGGTATATAATCTTGAAAACTGGTTTTTGCTTCACCCTTTAGCCGGTCATTCATTTGTTTCCAGATGCCTGACCAAATTAAGTCTTGTCCTTTTTCAAGTGCCTCTGCTATTTGACTTAAAAGCGCTGCATTGATGACACCCTTACCTATTTGTTTGCTCGCAATGATTTGTGTATTGGGCGCGCGCTTTAATACGGATGTTAATTTTTGATATCCTCCACAACTCCCTAGTAACACAAGTTTGGCACTACTATCAATGCTAGCAATGGTATGGTTTGCATAATAACTATGACCTCTATGAATAACAATACTCGGTGTTATTTTTTGAGCCGCTAAATAACCTGTTAAACTGTCTTGCGCTTTTAAATCAAGTTCGTTTTTTTCATCGAGTGGCATATTTGCATAGATGCTTACTTTGCCATTTGTACTATTTATCTCGGTCCAGTATTTTTTTTGAATTGTTTTCCAGCCAGGTTTATTAAAGCTATTTATAAAGGCATTAAATATTTGTATACCATCTTTATCTCCATAAAAATACTGTCTGACAATAACATTTTTTTGATTGTTGCGAAGTGTATTAAAATCAAGTAGCCCAAAAGTATTTTGTAAGGCTTGTATAGTAGGATTTGTATTTTTTTGATGTATTGCAGCTGTGCAAAGGGCATCTAGTGTTTGGTACAGTCTGTTGTTTTTGTTTTTTCTTATTTCAGATAATATTAAATCTTGAAGGCTTGTATCTGAAATACTTGAAAATGCATCTGCTACATCCACTGCGTCTTCTAGTGTGGGTGCGATGTCCAAATCACGCACAAAACGGCGCATTAAATCATTACTTGCTTCGATGGGCATATGCGATAAAAAATTTTGAAGCGTGTTATAATTTGCGGCTAATGCAATAAACTTTTTAAAATAATCTTGATATACGAGTGCTAGTAATTCACTCGTATTTTTGGTGCCCAATTTTCGAATAATTAATGGGTAAATACCAGATACAAAACTTGAAGTGTAGAGTTCGTCGGCACCAAGTACAGCTATATAATAGAGTTCTTGCGGCGTTAAATTCGCTATTTTCTTAAACCTAACAATCGATGATTGGGTTTGGTGTAAACCATTGATATCATTGACATAGAGATCCATTACGATGCTTTTTAGCTTTGTCAAAAGGGCTGCTTCAGCTACTAATGTTTTACCTTCTTTTTTTCTTTGTACCTGCTTTATGCGGGTCTCTACAAGTAGCTTAAAATAATTTTCGGTTTGATCTTCGGGTATGAGTGGTGTAATGTTGTCTATATTTATTTTACCGGTATAGAGTTCATCTAAAAATGGAAAATAATAGCGGCCCGTTTTCATATATGCTAGCCTGCCAATCCATCTAACAAGCGGGTGGTTAATTGATTGTATTTTTTTACCTAGCGCGCTAGGTGCTGCTGCATAATTGTATACCATTTCTGGGTTGTTAAATGCGGCAGCAATGAGTAAACTATCGGCATATCTATTGCTGGAAATTTCGCTGCCTTGCTTGTCTAATATGTTCAAAATTTGGTCTGGAAAATTTTGACAATTTTTTAAAATTAATTGATCTCTGGCAGCAGCATAGCCAATATTGTCTGTAAAAGAACCTGTTGCTAGCAGGATACTTCCTACTGTACTATTTTCATTCGTAATTAATGGACTTATGTTAAGCCCTCTTGCACTAAGTTGCATGGCGCTGGTAAAAGCACGCATGGCGCTAACAACTGCTGCTACGGTTAGTTGATTTAATTTGAGTCCCGTATGCAGTTCAATTAATAAATTATTGACGCCTCGTAACCATTTAAATTTCTCATTGTCAGGTAGTGCGTTATTTGTTTCAATCCAATTTCTGTTTTCAAAAACCTGAAGGTGGATACATTGGGTTACTATAGTATCTTTTGCAATGGAGGGATGTTTTATTAAGTCTTGTTCGCTATTTAGGATATAATCATGGCTTAGCTGTCTGATGGTAGGGATGGGGGGCATTTTAATCGTTAGCTCAGTGGATTGAGCGCCTAGGCTTACACTGCATAGCACTGCACATAACAATAGGGTTATTTGCAAGTAAAAAGCTTTAAATATGTTACCCTTGTTTTTCATTTGAAATCTTGTAAAAATACAACCTTATATACCAGTTGGGGCCTTATTTTGTTAAAGCGGCCTTAAAAGGCTTAACAATTACATAATATTCCTAAAAGATTGCTTTACCAATCTTTAAAATTAAATTTGTGTAAACTACCCCTGTATTATGGCTGCTGCCCCTGTTAAAAAAATATTGATTGCCGATGACGAACCCGATATTTTAGAAATAGTTGGCTATAATTTACAAAAAGAAGGCTATGAAGTACACACCGCAAAAAATGGCGACGAGGCAGTTGATCTAGCAAAAAAAATTAAACCAGATTTATTAATTCTTGATATAATGATGCCCAAAAAAACGGGTATCGAGGTTTGTGAAATATTACGCGCACAAACAGTATTTAAAGAAATACTCATTATTTTTTTAACAGCAATGAGTGACGAGGCGTCACAAATAGCAGGGCTAGAAATAGGTGCAGATGATTATGTCAACAAGCCCATTTCACCTAAGGTACTCGTAAGCCGTGTGAATGCTTTATTTCGAAGGGTATCACCTAAAGATGCCAGTTCTGTGATGCAGTATGGTGCTATGCAAATTGATACTATCAAATTTATGGTAACCATCAGCGGGGAAGAAAAGGTACTCGCTAAAAAAGAATTTGAATTACTTCATTTATTGGCTTCTAGACCTGGTCGCGTTTTTTTACGCAACGAAATACTCTCTCAAATTTGGGGTAACGAAGTAATTGTTGGCGACCGTACCATTGACGTGCACATCAGAAAAATTCGTCAAAAATTAGGGATAGACTGTATTACCACTGTTAAAGGCGTGGGATATAAGTTTGATTTACCTTAATTTGCAGCATGAAAAACTTTTCCATTCAGCAGTTGGCAGCCTTAGCTGCAGCTATCATCGCGCTTGGATTTTCAGTTACCATTGGCTTTATTTATCATAGTTGGTTTCATTTTGCGGTTACTTTTTTAACTACAGGTATTCCGTCTTATCTACTCATCCGTTATATTTTTGAAATTTTCGTTAACCGAAAAATCAAACTCATTTACAAACTCATTTATCAAACAAAGGCAAGCAAAAGGGAAGAAACCTATTTCAAATATATTTTACCTAAAAAAGAACTCGATGAAGTAGGGGAAGAAGTGGTACAATGGGCCGAACAAAGAAGTGCTGAAATCGAGCAACTCAAAACCAACGAAAACTACCGCAAAGAATTTTTACAAAATTTATCGCACGAAATTAAAACGCCCATTTTTGCCATTCAGGGCTATGTAGATACTTTATTAGATGGTGCACTCGATAATCCAGAAACAGCCGTTCGCTTTTTAAAAAATGCGTCTAAAAATGTAGATCGTATGGTGAATCTGGTAATGGATCTAGACGAAATTGCTAAACTTGAAATGGGCGAGCAGCCACTGAGTAAAACTTCATTTTTTGTCCAAGACGTCATCAAAGAAGTTTTTGATGCTTTATCAATCAAGGCAGCCAAACAAAACATTAGTTGTAGTTTTAAAAAAGGATCGGAAGGTCAAACTATTGTGTTTGCCGATAAAGAAAAAATTAGACAAGTACTTAATAATTTAGTGGTCAACGCTTCTAAATACGGAAAGCAAGACGGTTCCATTGTTGCAAGTGTTTATAAAACAGATGAAGACCATGTACTCATCGAAATTAGCGACGATGGTATTGGTATAGCAGAGGAGCATTTGCCGCGTATTTTTGAACGTTTTTATAGAACAGATAAAGGCCGCAGTAGAGACGCTGGCGGTGCAGGTATTGGACTTGCTATTTGTAAGCATATCATAGAAGCACATGGTCAAACCATTCATGTGCGTAGTAAATTAGAAATAGGCACTACTATTGGATTTACGCTTGCAACAAATGCATAATTCTTTTCTTGTTTTGCCATTCTCTGCCTAATTTGCAGTTATAATTAATAGGTGAAATGGCAAAAATTTTAGTAACAGGTGGTTGTGGTTATATTGGTTCTCATACCATTGTAGATTTATTGGCAAATGGATTTGATGTTATTTCAATTGACAACCATGCTAGGTCTAGTAATTATGCAATTGCAGCTATCGAAAAAATTTCAGGCACCCGTATTAAAAATTACGAAGTAGATTTAAAAAACTTTGATGATACGTTGGCTGTCTTTCAGGAAAACCCGGATATCGCCGGTATTATTCACTTTGCGGCTTATAAAGCGGTTGGTGAATCGGTACAAGAGCCTTTGTTTTATTACGAAAATAATATTGGGTCGCTGGTAAATATTTTAAAGTGTGTACAGGAATTTGATATTCCTCATTTTGTATTTTCTTCTTCTTGTACCGTATATGGCAATCCTGATGCATCTCCAGTTACCGAAAATTCGGAAGTTAAAAAAGCAGAGTCGCCATATGGTGCCACCAAACAAATGGGCGAAGAAATACTTCAAAACATTGCTGCAGCAGGCGGTGCGAACGTTATTTTACTTCGTTATTTTAACCCAGTTGGTGCACATCCCTCTGCACTGATTGGCGAACTTCCTATTGGTCGTCCACAAAATTTAGTGCCTGCTATTACACAAACTGCGATTGGTAAACTTCCAAAAATGATGGTGTATGGTAATGACTATCCTACAAGAGATGGTAGCTGTGTTAGAGACTATATTCATGTTTGTGATATTGCCAGTGCGCACACCTTGGCACTCCAATATTTATTAGCAGAAAAAAATACCGAGGCTTGCGAGGTGTTTAATTTGGGTACGGGTAATGGTATTTCAGTGCTTGAAGCCATCACTACTTTTGAAGCAGTAAGCGGCACATCCTTAAATTATGAAATAGGTCCACGCAGGGCAGGTGATATTGTTGCTATTTATGCCAACAATGAAAAAGCCATTAATAAACTAGGTTGGAAAATTAATTATTCCATCGAAGATATGATGCGTACAGCTTGGGTTTGGGAAAAAGAGGTACAATTAAAAGACTCGATTGCAAAAAACTAGTTTATTGCACGAGCATCTTTTCAGCGTTTTCGGCCATTTGTAAAGCCTCAATAAATTCTTCAATTTCACCCCCAACAACAGCGTCTAAATTGTACGATGTTAAACCAATGCGGTGGTCTGTAACCCTTCCCTGTGGCCAGTTATAGGTTCTTATTTTAGCACTTCTATCGCCGGTACTTACGAGTGTTTTTCTTCTAGTAGAAATTTCTTCTTCTTGTTTGCGAACCTGCTCTTCGTATAATTTAGTACGAAGCATATTCATTGCTTTTTCGCGGTTACCAAGTTGTGAACGCTCTGTTTGACAAACAACCACAACACCAGTAGGAATATGCGTTAAAAAAACTTTTGTTTCTACTTTGTTTACGTTTTGTCCGCCCGCACCACCACTTCTCGCGGTTTCCATTTTTACATCACTCTCTTTTAATTCAAAATCCACTTCTTCTGCTTCAGGCATTACTGCAACCGTTGCAGCGGATGTATGCACGCGACCTTGTGTTTCAGTGTTTGGAACCCTTTGCACGCGGTGTACACCACTTTCAAATTTTAGGGTTCCATATACATCTTCTCCAGTTACTTCAAGTATCACTTCTTTATAGCCACCAACAGTACCTTCACTTTCACTTACCACTGCCGTTTTCCAACCTTTTTTACCACAGTAACGGAGGTACATGCCCAATAAATCGCCAGCAAACAAACTGGCTTCGTCTCCTCCGGTTCCAGCTCTAATTTCTAAAATGGCATTTTTATCATCCTGCGGATCTTTAGGAATTAGGAGTTTCGTTAAAGTCGCTTCTAATTGTTCTTTTTTTATTTCTAAATCTGGTAATTCCATTTTAGCCAACTCGCGCATCTCTTCATCATTGCTACTTTGGCTCTCTTTAGCAAATGCGTGGTCGGCCAAAACACGTACATAGGCTTCGTAAGGCTGTACGATTTTTTCTAAAGAACGGTACTCCTTGCTGTATGTCCCAAACTGTTTCTGGTCATTAATAATTTCAGGATTGGTAAGGGCAATGCCTACCTGGTCAAAACGTGCTTTTATGGCTTCTAACTTATCGAGCATAGGATACTTTAGTTCTTATTGGAGGGCAAATTTACGTTATTCAGGTGGAGATTTTCAACCTAAATGAGCCTAAAGAATACTTATCTTTCGGTATAATTTTAGGTATATGCGTAATAAACTGTCTTTGGTTCTGTTTTTTATTGTTTTTTCTGCTGTTTCGGTTGGTGCTCAAATGCCTACCCAAACTTCTGATATCCTTATAAAAAATGCCAAAATTTTAGACGGCACCGGAAACTCTTGGTTTTATGGTGATATCGCAGTGAGTGGCGGTAAAATCATGCAAATTGGTAAACTTGCTGGGTGGAGTGCTAAAAAAGTGATTGACGCAACCGGACTTGTAGCTGCTCCTGGTTTTATTGATGTGCATACGCATATCGAAGGCGATGAAGTAAAAAATCCGGAAGCCACTAATTTTATTTATGATGGTGTTACAACTGTTATTACAGGTAACTGTGGTTCGTCGGATGCCAACATTGGAAGGTACCTGCGTAAAATTGATAGCTTACAAACATCTGTAAATGTAGCGGTACTTGTTGGACACAATGATGTTAGAAAAAAAGTGATGGGAAGAGCCAGCAGAAATCCTACCGAAACAGAAATGCAAGCCATGGAAAATATTGTTGACAAGGCCATGCGTGATGGTGCGGTTGGCATGAGTACCGGACTTATTTATATTCCGGGCACCTATTCCACCACCGAAGAAATTGTGCGGTTGGCAAGAGTGGTAGCAAAATATAATGGTGTTTACGCATCGCATATGCGCGATGAAGGTGATAGTGTAGTGGCTGCTATAGAAGAAGCTTTGTATATTGGAAACACTGCAAAATTGCCGGTTCAAATTTCTCACTTTAAAGTAAGCGGTCAGCAAAACTGGGGAAGAAGTAGTGAAACACTGCCGCTCATTTTGAATGCCAGAAAAAATGGACTCGATGTAACTATCGATCAATATCCGTACACGGCAAGTAGTACTTCTTTAAGTACACTGATTCCAGACTGGGTACTTGCCGATGGCCAAGACTCAATAGTAGAAAGGCTTTCAAACCCTGCAATCAGAAAAGAAGTAGCCACTTATATGTTAGCGAGACTCTCTAAACGAAAGCTTAAGCATTTTAGTTATCCGGTTGTTGCTTACTTTGCAAAGGACACAACACTCAATGGGAAAAATATAGAAGAAGTGAATTTATTTTTGGGTAAAAAACATACTGCTAAACAAGAAGCAGAAACCATTATTCAGATGATGGAAAAAGGTGGTGCTTCTATGGTTTTTCATGGCATGAGTGAATCAGATATTAAAGCCATTATGCGCTATCCATTTAATATGTTTGCTTCTGATGCAAGTATTCGTGTGTACAAAGAAGGCAATCCGCATCCAAGAGGGTATGGTACCAATGCAAGGGTGTTAAAAAAATATGTACGTGAAGAAAACGTCATTGGTTTAGAAGAAGCAGTTCGCCGCATGACATCACTGCCTGCGCAAAAATTTGGGTTTACCGATAGGGGATTACTACGTCAAAATTTTGCTGCTGATATTGTTTTATTTAATGAAGCAGAAGTTGGCGACAGGGCCGAATATAAAAATCCGCACCAATACGCTGTAGGGTTTAATTACGTGATTGTAAATGGCGTTGTTACCGTGGATGCAGGTGTGCATACGGGAGCTAGGGCTGGGGTAGCAATTAGAAAATAATTATTCCTCTATGTTTTTTTGAAAGCCAATATGGTACTCCTGAATTTGACTTGGGTTTGTAGGCGTTAATGTGAAACTAATTTTTATAGTTCCGTTTTTTGCATGGATATAATAATAGCCACGTAGTTCATTTTCTGGAATCAAATCGCCGGTTCTATGTAACTCTCCTGCCGTATTAAAAATGCTAGTTGCCTCTTTAATGAGTGCATTCATTTTATAATCTTTAAAAAAGTTTTCTGCAAATAAGGTAGAGGCTGCTGCGTTTTCCCATTGCGGTAATAGTGCTGTTAATTTTGCTTGCGCATTTTTTAATGTCGCAGATGCCGGTAAAATTCTAGGTTGTAAATCTACCGTTCCCATTCTTAAAAGGGTATCAATAACCATCGTATTAAGCACTGCTGTTGGCGCATATGTTACATTGGCAAGTAGTATCACACCGAGTCCATACTCAGGAAGGATTCTCCAATTGCTTCCAAATCCTGGAAGACCACCGCTATGCGCAATGCTTGTTCGGCCGGTACAATCTTTTAACCAACTTAGTCCATAACCATAGGCAGTGCTGGTTGCACAGGCTCTACCAGAAGGGTATTTATAGGATGCGCCCAGTCCAATAAATCTACTAGGCTGATGCATTTCTCTAATCGTACTTCTTTTGACAGGTCCTGTTTCAAGATTGTTTCTAGGAGGCCATGCATCTAAATGCAGCGATACATATTTGCTAAAAGATGCGACACTTGTAATCATGCCACCCATGGCGCCATATATACCATCGTGTAGCAAAGCTTCTTCTTCCCAACTATTATTAATCCAGCGGTAACCCTGCGCTAATTTTTCTTTTGCAATAGTGGTGTACTCCCAGGTGGCTTCCATTTTAAGGGGCTTCCAAATATTTTCGCTAATGTAAGTGCCGTAATTTTTGCCACTTACTTTTTCAATAATATAACCTAACATGGTAAAACCTAGGTTGCTGTATTCATACGATAAACCAGTAGCCGTAGAAAAATGAATTCCTTTTTTAATAAGTGCTAGTAATTCTTGTGACGTTTTTTCTAGTTGTCTATCACCCCAAGGATTGTCTTCTGGAAATCCTGCCGAGTGGGTGAGTAAATCTCTAATCGTTATGGGAGCAGCATCTGTGGTCAGCCCCTGATTTTTTAATTCCGGAATATACGTACTCACTTTATCGTCTAGATTTAATTTCCCATCATCCCTTAATTTCACAATAGCCATGGCTGTAAAGCTTTTAGACATAGACGCTATTCTAAACATGCTACCCGAAGTCGCAGGTGTTTTAGTCCCTACATTGGTATAACCGCCACTTGTTGTGAATACTAATTTTCCGTCAAGTACAATGCCAAAACTATAGCCTGGAAAATGATTGTCGGCTGCATATTTTTGAACCATTTTTTCAACGACTGGAAATGCAGTACTTAATTTTTCTAACCGGTTACTGTCTTTAAAATAGGGTGGTAAATAACCCACTTGTGCCGAAATAAAAAATGGTAGCAACCCGAAAGCTGCTACCATTACTATTGTAAATAATTTACTTTTTTGCATTAATCTCTGCTTGATAGTTTACTAAGTAATCTTAAGATTTCTAAATATAACCATACGATGGTTACCATCAATCCAAAAGCAGCGTACCATTCCATAAATTTTGGAGCACCCCTTTGTGCACCCTGTTCAATCATATCGAAATCTAAAATTAAATTGAGTGCAGCAATGGCAACAATAAATAAACTAATACCAATGCTAAGCATAGAATTATCTCTAACAAAACTTACGTCTACGCCAAATAAGCCAAGCACCCAAGTAAGTAAATAAAAAATTGCGATACCAAGCGTGGCGCTCATGATCATAGATCTGAACTTCTCGGTAGGTTTAATAATTCTAAAGTTGTATAGTAAAAACATAGCAACAGCTACACCAAAAGTGAGGCCTACAGCTTGAACTACTATTCCAGGGTAAAAAGCGTCGTTAAACACTTTAGAAATTGCGCCTAAAAATAAGCCTTCAAGTATTGCATAAGCAGGAGCTAATGCAGGTGCCCAATTGGGTTTAAATGTGATAGCAAGGGCTGTTATTAATCCGCCTATAACACCCACAATCATAAGGGTTTGTGCAAGCGAAGGATTGTTTTGATCAATTAAATGCCAAGTATAACCAGCGCCTGCAATTACACCAATAAGCATGAGTCCAAATTTATTCATGGTGCCTCTCACAGACATGGTGCCCGCTGCGTTAGCCTGCACGTGGCCGGCCTTATCAAACATTTTTTCTGAAAGGGTAGGATTTCCTGATTCAAATAGTGCCATGGTTGTTTAATTTTTGTTACCCAAATATACAATAAGATTCATTTTGTTACAAGCATCTTTTGATGACTTTAACAGTTAAAAAACCATTGGCTACCTCCTCAGTAAATTGTAACTTTACCACAATTATAGAAGCTCATGGAAAAGAAGGAAACACTACTACAGGACGTCGTAATCAAGTTTGCTGGTGACAGTGGAGATGGTATGCAATTAACCGGTCAGCAGTTTACCAATAATACGGCATTACTGGGTATCGACCTTGCTACTTTTCCAGATTTCCCTGCCGAAATTCGTGCCCCAATTGGAACACTGCCAGGGGTTAGTGGTTTTCAACTTCGTTTTTCTAGTGATCGCGTATTTACACCAGGTGATGATTGTGATGTATTGGTTGCCATGAATGCTGCAGCATTAAAAGTAAACCTGAAAGCCATTAAAAAAGGTGGAAAAATAATTGCCAACGTAGATGGTTTTGATGCAAAAAATTTACGCTTAGCCAATTACCCAGATGGCGTGAACCCCTTAGAGGACCGCAGTTTGGAAGGTTTTGAACTCATAAAAGTAGATATTACTAAACTTACGCGTGAGGCACTAAAAGATTTTACAGACCTCGGTACCAAAGAAAGAGATCGTGCAAAAAATATGTTTGTGCTAGGTCTTATTTATTGGATGTACAATAGAAATTTAGACAACACGATTACTTTCTTAAATGAAAAGTTTGGTAAAAAAGATACCATCCTGCAAAGCAATATTAAAGTGTTGCAAGCAGGTTTTAATTATGGTGATACCACTGAAACTTTTTCTAGTCGTTACCGGGTAGAAAAAGCAAAAATGATTCCAGGAACCTACCGGAGTATTATGGGTAACCAGGCCCTTTCGATGGGTTTAATTGCGGCTAGTGAAAAATCGGGCTTACCCATTTTTTTAGGTACGTATCCGATTACGCCGGCTTCCGATATTTTACACGAACTCAGTAAGCACAAGGCTTTTGGGATTAAAACATTCCAGGCCGAAGATGAAATTGCCGGTATATCAGCAGCCATTGGCGCCAGTTATGGCGGCTCTATTGGAATAACTACCACTTCGGGGCCGGGTATGGCACTTAAAACAGAAGCGATGGGTCTTGCAGTGATGTTAGAGATTCCACTTGTGATCATTAATATTCAGCGCGGTGGTCCATCAACTGGACTTCCAACCAAAACAGAGCAAAGCGATTTGTTGCAAGCTTATTATGGCCGAAACGGTGAGTGTCCAATGCCCATTATAGCTTCTTCTACACCCAGCGATTGTTTTGACTCAGCATACGAGGCAGTGCGCATTGCTGTACAACATATGACGCCGGTTATTTTATTAAGTGATGGTTATATCGCTAATGGTGCGGAGCCTTGGAAGTTCCCAGTTGCCGCAGATTTAGCACCCATTCAAGTAAGTTTTAAAACAACACTTGATGAAGGTGAAACAAAATTCATGCCGTATAAAAGAGATGAAAAATTAGTACGACCATGGGCTGTTCCTGGAACGGCAGGTTTTGAACACCGTATTGGCGGCATCGAAAAGCAGGATATTACGGGTAATGTGAGTTACGATCCGGAAAATCACCAGCATATGGTGAACACCCGTCAGGCCAAAGTAGATATGATAGCAGATTATATTCCGCTACAACAATTAGATAGTGGCCCAGCTACTGGTAAAGTACTCGTTTTAGGTTGGGGCTCTACGTATGGCGCTATTAAAACAGCCGTTACAGAATTACAAGCAGCAGGTCACGCGGTAAGTCATGCACATATTAAATACATGCGTCCGTTTCCAAAAAATTTAGGAAGTATTATTGCAGGGTTTGATAAAGTACTCGTTCCTGAACTTAATAATGGTCAACTCATAAAAATAATAAGAGACCAGTATTTAGTGGATGCAAAAGGGTACAACAAGGTAATGGGTATTCCTATTACCAAAACCGAAATTATTGATACGGTACTAAATATGCTGTAGGCTAGTCTTTATTACCTGCCGAAAATATTTGATCTACGGCACCACCAAGCATTGGAAATTTTTCTTTTACAAAACCTGCGATGGTTGCAATGGCTTGCTGTGCTTGCTCTGGTGTTAAGGCCGCTTCTTTAACTAAGCGTTCTACTAATTCGTTCATATCAATTTGTTTTAAGCAACTTTTAAAGAACTCAGTTTACTCTTGCTAAACTTTTGTTCTGCGTATTCAAGGGTTACCGTAAATTTTTTGGTATCGGTACCTGGAAGTTCAAACATAGAATCGGTTAAAATACTTTCGCAAATACTTCTAAGGCCTCTCGCACCAAGTTTGTATTCCATGGCCTTGCCTACCATAAAGTCAAGTACTTCTTCTTCAATAATAAGTTCAATACCTTCTAATTCAAATAAACGGTTGTACTGTTTGAGTAACGAGTTTTTAGGCTCTGTTAAAATGCTGCGTAAGATGCCAGCATCAAGTGGCTCAAGGTGTGTTACTACAGGAAGTCTTCCTAGTAATTCAGGAATGAGTCCAAAGCTTTTTAAGTCTTGTGCGTTGATAAATTGCAATAAATTTTTTCTTGCGTTTTCCTGCTCGTCTTTATTAACGCTAAACCCAATGGCATTGGTGTTGATACGTCTAGCAATTACTTTATCGATACCATCAAAAGCGCCACCGCAAATAAATAAAATATTTTTAGTGTCTACTTTAATCATTTTTTGTTCTGGGTGCTTACGTCCACCCTGTGGTGGTACGAGCGCTTCGGTACCTTCTAGCATTTTTAATAAACCTTGCTGAACACCTTCACCACTTACATCACGCGTAATAGAAGGATTGTCTCCTTTGCGGGCTATTTTATCAATTTCATCAACATAAACGATGCCTCTTTCGGCAGCCGCTACATCGTAATCACAATTTTGTAATAAACGCGTAAGCATACTTTCAACATCTTCACCTACATATCCGGCTTCTGTAAAAACAGTGGCATCTACAATTGCAAAAGGAACATTTAAAATTCTAGCAATGGTTTTAGCGAGTAATGTTTTTCCGGTTCCGGTTTCGCCCACCATAATAATATTACTCTTCTCAATTTCCACATCATCTGCTTGTGGCTTTTGTGCCACACGTTTAAAGTGGTTGTATACCGCTACCGATAAAATCTTTTTAGCATCGTCTTGACCAATAATATACTCGTCTAAAAACTTTTTTATTTCTAATGGCCTCCGCACATTGAGTTTGAAGTTTCCTTTATCACCTTCTTTTTTAACCGTTACTTCTTGGGCAATAATTTCTTGTGCATGCTCCACACAGTTTTCACAAATGTGCGAGTGCTGCCCAGCAATAAGAATTTTTACCTCATCGCGACTTCTTCCACAAAAAGAACAGGTTAATTGATTTGCTTTTGCCATAATACAGTTACTCCTTAAATCTTCTTTAATACACTATCTACAATTCCGTATGCTACAGCCTCTTTAGCATCCATCCAATAATCACGATCAAAATCTTTCATGATTTGATCTACTGTTTTGCCACAGTTTTCAGCTAAAATGCGCGCACCAATTGCTTTCGTTTTTATAATTTGTTCGGCCTGAATTTCAATATCTGCACTCTTTGCTTGCATATAACCACCAAGGCTTGGCTGGTGAATCATCACTTCGCCGTGCGGATAAATATAACGCTTGCCTTTGGCACCAGCACTGAGTAAAATAGAACCCATACTAGCCGCAAGTCCCATACAAATAGTAGACACAGGGCTCTGAATGAGTTTCATGGTATCGTACATCACCATGCCACTTGTTACAATACCCCCAGGGCTATTGATATAAAATTTAATTTCGGCGCCTGGCTTGTCTGCGTCTAATAATAATAATTTGTTTACGACATCTTTAGCAGAATGATCATCTACAACACCCCATAAATAAACGGTTCTCTTTTCAAAGAAAAGTTTTTCCATTTTTTTCATGAGCATACCATTGTTTACTGGCTTGTCTTCTTTCACAGATTCTTCCTCGTCTTCCATTAAGTAAGGATTTACAATATATTTTAAGTCTGTCATGGCGTTGTTATTTATTTTCTTTGCGTGGGTTGGTTAATAAAACTTCATCTACCAGTCCATATTCTTTTGCATCAGCGGCGGTCATCCAAAAATCTCTATCGCTATCTTTTGCAATAGTAGCTTCGTCTTTGCCAGTATGATGCGCAGTAATAGCGTATAATTCTGATCTTAATTTTTTAATTTCTCTTGCAGTAATTTCAATGTCAGTTGCTTGACCACCAATCGCACCACTTGGTTGGTGCATCATAATGCGGCTATGTTTAAGTGCGGTACGTTTTCCCTTAACACCAGCGCACAATAATATTTGTCCCATACTTGCAGCCATGCCTGTACAAATAGTTGCAACGTCTGGCCCAATAAATTGCATGGTATCATAAATGCCAAGTCCTGCATAAACGCTTCCCCCTGGGCTATTGATATACATTTGAATATCACGCGTACGATCCGTGCTTTCTAAAAACAACAATTGAGCCGTTACAATATTGGCAACATAATCGTTGATGCCTTCGCCTAAAAATATAATACGGTCCATCATTAAACGTGAAAACACATCCATGCTGGCCACGTTCATTGGGCGCTCCTCAATAATGTATGGGGTAAGGTTTGTTACCTGCTGGTAATTATGCAAAGTGGCACTACTAATACCTCTGTGTTTTACCGCATATTGCTCAAATTCTTTTCCTAGATTCATATACTTTTAATTTCGCTTTGAAGATAAGTTATTTGCTTTTTCGGTTGCCTAGTACAGTGGCAAATACTATGCAAATTTTTAGCCAAAAGACAAGTAGTCAGGTTTTTTGACCTGATTTCATAAAAAAAGCCGGGCTACCCCAGCTTTTCTCTATGTTTTGATGAGATTAGTGGTTGTGATTGTGCAATTTCTTTGCAAAATCTTCGGCACTAATGCTTTCTTCTTTGGCAGTTACTTGTGCTTCAATGATACCAAATAATTTTTCGGTGCTGATGCGGTGGTAGCTATCCTCCACAAATTTGCGGTCTTGCATCATGCGGTTTGCATAATCTTCTACCCATTGTTGGTTGTCACCTAGCGCACCTAATTGACCACCCATGTAGCTAAACAATTGCTGCTTCGCAAAATCACGGATATCGTCAGGCATTACTTCAATTTTATTATCGGCAGCTAATTTGCTACTAACAATGGTCCATTTTAATTGACCAGCAAAGCTTGGATAATCTGCTTCCGCTTCTGCTTCTGTTTTTGGTTTTTCGCCACCTGTTTGTAACCAACGCTTTAAAAATCCTTCTGGTAATTCCATTGGAGTGTGGTCTACAAAGTGGTGGTAAATTTGATCGTGAATTTGATTGCGAGACTGCGCATCATAATAGGTTTCCATTTCTTTTTTTACTTCGGCAGTAAATTCTTCTGCAGTTGCAATAGCGGCATTTGGATACACACTTGCAAAAAACTCAGCGTTCATTTCTGCTTTTTCTACAAGACCTACTTTAGTGATTTGTAAGCTAAAGTATTTTTCAGCATCTGCATCTGTTAAACCTAAATCCGCTAAAATAGCTTCTTTTTCTTTTGCTTCAAACGCTTTGCCTACTTGCAATACAACGCTATCATCGTTTTTCTTTCCGATTAAATTTTTTCTAAACTTAGGTTCAAAATATTTAACAAGCAAAGAGTTGTCTTTGGTAATACCAGCTTCAATAGCTGTACCTGATTTATCGCACTCTACAAATTTTACATTTAAAACGTTGTCGTCACCAGTTACAGCTTCAGGCTCTGTCATTTTACCGCTACGAATTTGTAAACGCTCAAGTTCATCTTGTAACATTTGATCCGTAACATTTATTTTGTAGCGTGTAACTTTTACTTTTTTAACGTCAATATCAACCGCTGGCTTAAGTCCAATTTCAAAAGCAAAGGTGTAGCTTTCTGGGTTGTTGATGTCCATATTGCGAAGTTCGCTATCAAGTGGAAGTGGCTGCGCAAAAATATCTAGTTGCTCAGCTTGTAAATAACTGTTTAATTCCTGCTCAACTGTTTTCAAAATCTCGTCCGTAAAAACGCTTTGACCGTACATTTTTTTCACAAGTCCTGCAGGCACCATTCCTTTTCTAAAACCAGGAATATTTGCTGTTTTTGCATATTTCTTAAGGCTCACTTCAAAGTTTCCTAAGTAGTCTGCCTTGTCTAAAGTGACTGTTAGTTTGTCTGTAAGCTTTGCAATGTTCTCTCTAGTAACTTTTGCCATGTCTTCTTATTTATAAGGGTTTGCCTGAGGCCCAAATAGGCCAAAGGGGTTAAATGGGCTGCAAAGGTAAGAATTGTAGGCTAAAAACAGCTCTATTATTTGCCAAAAGCGGCAATATTGCTACTAAAGATCTTTACGGCAATGGCTAGCAAAATGACGCCAAAAAACTTCCGAACGGCCAGTAAACCACCTTCTCCAAGGCCTTTTTGGATCCAATTCAGTGATTTAAGTACTACAAATACGATTACTAGGTTTACTACAATACCCGATAATATGTACACTTCCTCGAAATTGGCCTTAAGTGACATAATGGTGGTAAGGGTTCCGCTTCCGGCAATAATTGGGAAGGCAATGGGTACCATGGTACTGGATTTGGCGTCTTTGTCGCCTTTAAAAATTTCGTGTCCAAGCACCATTTCTAGGCCTAATAAAAATATAACCACCGATCCGCCCACGGCAAAAGACCTGATATCTAGTCCTAAAATGTTTAAAAAAGGCTTACCTACATACAAAAACGCAATCATGAGTGCCCCAGAAATGAGGGTAGCATTAATTGATTTAATGCCACCCATTTTTTCTTTCAAGGATATTAATAGTGGAATTGACCCCACAATATCTATAACCGCAAATAATGTAAATGTGACGGTGATGAGTTGGTCAAATTGAAAGTTCATATTTGTATGTATTGGTGCCCTTCTTACAAATATAACCAATTAATTTACCAAGAAAACGCAGCGCCTATACTTGCATTGAAGGGCATGGTTGTAAAGCCATACACCTCGTAATATTTTGTATTGGTAAAGTTTTGGATATCGGCGGTAAAGCGCCAATGTTTGTTAAGTTGGTACCCTGCGTTTGCTGCGAGGGTTACATAAGATGTTAATTTAACGTCAGGTGCCCCATAACCTCCTACATCTCGTCTTTTGCTAGCATACCTACCCGTTATTTCTAATCTCAATTTAGTATTGAGCTGTGCGCTCATACCCATATTTAATTGATGTGCAGGCCTGCGTAAAAGATAGTTGTAAGTGATGGTATCTTTGTTGGTGATTCTATTTTGCGTGGTTTCTTTTCCTTGTAAAAAAGTATAGTTGGCAAAGGCTGTTAGCGCACTTGTAAGCGATTTTCTGATTTCAAATTCCAATCCATTTACCGCCTGTTTTACATAATTAAAATACTGGTAGTTGATATAATTGTAATCGATACCATTAGCGGTTTGTCTATTAAAATAAACAAGTCTCGTTTGAAGTGTTTTATTTTGATAACTCAAACCAGCTTCATAGCTCGTTGCTTTTTCTGGATCGAGTTTATCATTGACGCTAATTTGATACAGCGAAGGCGCTTTAAAACCGGTTGAAATACTGGCAAACATTCTTGTGTTTGCATTGATTGCAAAAGATGGATTAACAGTAAATGTTTGGTTGCCTCCATATACCGAATGCTTGTTGGCGCGACCTCCTAATTCGAGTGTTAATTTTTTATTGAGGCTGGTGTAGAGTAGTGAGCCGTAAAGTGCAGATTGTTCCGCATATCTTGTTGGGTCATTAAAATTATACGGGCCCCAACCGCTAACAGATGCATAATTTTGACTGTAGGATCCTTTTCTATAATCGATGCCCAGTAAGGCTGTTAGCTTATCTGATAATTTAACACTGGAAAAAATTTCAGCGTAATCGGAAGCTGCAGCGTAATCATTTTTTTCAAACCAATTACTTGTTTTGTGCGTACTGTCATTTAAAAAATGTCGATCAAGTGTGTTGTGCTGATAGGTACCCGTAATTTGCAAATCATTTTTTTTGTACACAAAGCCAGTGCCCACAAGTAAGCTACTATTTGTAATGGTAAAATCTCTATCATCTCTAAAAATACCTGCATCTACACCTGCTTTGTATTTGTTATACATGCTAAATGCTTTGATAGAAAAATGCGCAGTAGCTGCGTAGTTGATTTGACCATGTAACGCAGTTCCATTATACGCATCGGCATCAAAATTATTTTTTCCGGTGGTATCGATAGAAGCAGAAAATCCATTTGAATTTGTTTGTGCAAGCCTAGCACTATAGGTCCATTTATTTTTTTTACCAGCTACTTGTACATTATTTTTTACCGTTCCAAAACTGCCAAGTATGCTGCTAGCATTAATTTGTAGCGGCTTTGAAATGTCTTTACTTGTAGTAATAATATTAATAACGCCTGCAATAGCGTCGCTACCATACAGGGTAGATTGCGCACCCCTACAAATTTCAATGCGTTCAATACTGTTTGTTGCAAACAAGTTTAAATCCAAATCGTTGTTGATGAATGACGGATCATTTACTGGAATACCATCAAGTAGTACGAGGGTTCTACCGCCAGATGCACCGCGCGTAAAAATGGTTTGAACACTACCTGCATTATTACTAGCTCCATTGACAGTAAGACCTACTTGTTCTTGGAGTAAGGTTGCCAAATTTTTGTTGCCCATTTTTTCTAAATCGGCCTTGGTAATAACGGTAACCACTTTCCCGGTGTTGGATTGTTTTTGTGCCATTTTATTGGCGGTCACCACCACTTCATCTAAAGTGGTCGTGTCTTGTTGTGCGCTTACCATTTTCGCTGAAAATAGCAAGGTGAGGAGCATTAATTTTTTGCCCATTGTTTGTTTTTTTTAATTTGAACAATGAGCTTTCAAGTGTTAAAACGGTAGAAACATAAATAGCTGCTGATACAGCATTTACATTCCATGCTTTTCGCCCGAAAGCCGTGAATGATGGTTTGTTACTGGCAGGTCTTCTGGCTTACGCGCTTCCAACGGGCCTTCCCATTCAAAAATTGAACAGTGGCTAGTAGAGTTGGTTGCATGGTTGCGTTTACAGCTACGGGGATAGCGCAAGACTTACACTTGCTTCCCTTTTAATTCCGAAAAATTCGAAAACCAATTACAAAACGAAAATAGGTATTCTATTTTCATAAGGCTACATGGTATCCGTTTTAGTTTTGCACCAAGCGTTGAAAACTTCCTGAAAGTTTACTACATTTAAGCCCACACCGTATTATATGCAATCGAAACAAAAATTGAATTTATTTAGCTTCACCATGATTGTGGTAGGCCTTGTTATTGGGATGGGAATTTTTAGAACCGCAGCTACAAGTGCCAAAGACGCCATAGCACCTTCGGTATATTTTAGTGCATGGATTGTGGGTGGTATCGTTGCCATGTGTGGTGCTCTTACGTATGCCGAAATTGGAAGTAGATACCCGGTTACGGGTGGATATTATAAAGTGTTTTCTTATGCGTATCACCCAAGTATTGCTTTTGCAATTAACTGTATTATTTTAATAAGTAACGCTGCTAGTTTAAGTGGGGTAGCACTCATTGGTAGTGGATATATCGCTAAACTTTTTCCAGGTCATAGTTGGTCCGATA
>JBEDIY010000096.1:0-6885 GCA_041173245.1 Bacteroidota bacterium
GGAAGTGGAGGTGCTATGTTACCGGAGGCTGTGGGTGCAAAAAGGCTGGGGTCTTTTACCGAGCATGCGCTGATGGTTTTTGATGGGGGCGATGGGATGTTGAGTGGTCAAGATTATTTTATTTTTTATGCGCCGGGTCCGCACCAGTGGCGGTATGATAGTGTAGGTGTGCGGTATAGTTATACGCATCATTTATATTCCGATACAGCATTTTATTTTATTAATGTAGACGGAAGTGTTTCGAATACTATTTCGGGCTCTGCTAAAAGGGTTGATGTTGGGAATGCGGCGCATGTTAATGCCAGCGCAGCTTTTCGGGTTAATCGATTTACAGATTACTGGGTGTATGAAAAAGATAATATCAATGTATTGTCTTCCGGGAAACTGTGGTTAGCCGACCGTTTTTCTGTGGCAGCAGGAGGCACGAGTGCCAGAAATTATAATATTGATATACCAGATGTAGTGAGTACTGATAGTGTTAGGTTTGAAGTTTCGTTAGCAGCGCGAAGTATTGGTGTGCCTCCTAGTTTTGCGGTTCGCGTAAATAATAATGTAGCACAAAATATTTTGTTACCTGCTGTTAGTGGGGGCTTTTTAGATAATTATGCGAGTTATGTACATGCATCATTTGGTGTGCTGCCTAGTTCTAATAATTTGCAGTTGAATATTCAGTTTTTGCCGGGTGCTGGTGGCGGCAGTTTAAGTGCCGAAGGTTTTTTAGATAAAATAGAATGCGCTGCTACAAGAATGTTACGGATGAATACTGGTGTGTCTGGTGGTGGCTCTGGCGGCGGGTCTAATGTTGGCGCGCTTTTTTTTAGAACGGCCCCGCAAAGCATTGGTGCTATTGGAGTTGCGGCGTTTGTAATTGATGCTGGTGGGATTACAAATTTTGTAAATACAACGGTACTCGATGTAACTGATTTTACGTTGCCATCAAAAATGGAAGGAAGTTTTAGTGGTGGCGCTGCAATGCAGGAATTTGTATTTAATAATAACGCGGTTGCTGCGCGTGAGTATATCGCTTTTACACCTGCGCAGGTTTTAGTACCAGCTTCTTTTAGTACCGCTCCAAATAATAATTTGCATGAACTTGTAACTAAAGCAAGCGCTAATTATTTAATTATTACGCACCCTAGTTTACTTGCTGCTGCTAATAAGTTAGCTGCTTTTCATACACAAAATAATGAAGGTATTACACCGCTTGTTGTTACTACAACGCAGGTGTATCAGGCCTTTGGTAGTGGTGCGCCTGATATTACAGCTATACGCGATTGTATTGCTACGTTTGCACGTGCTTATGGTGCGGTTGGCGGAAATGCCGGTGGAGTTGCTGCGCCAAAATTTTATGCGCTCTTATTTGGTGCGTCTAGTTATGATTATAAAAACCGCATAACAAATAATGTAAATTTAGTGCCGGGTTATCAATCAAGTGCATCACTTGATCCATTAAGTAGTTATACATCTGATGATTATTTTGCGCTGCTGGACAGCAGCGCAAACATTGCTACCGAAGCGCAGCAGTTTAATAATGCTGCAACTGCACTCTCTGTAAACCTAGGTCGTATTCCTGCAAAAAATATTGCAGAAGCTACTACTATGGTAGATAAAATTATCAATTACCATAGTGCTCAAAGCCAGGGCCCGTGGCGCTTACAGCAGCGTTTT
Source organism: Bacteroidota bacterium (assembly GCA_041173245.1). Lineage (GTDB taxonomy): Bacteria > Bacteroidota > Bacteroidia > Chitinophagales > Chitinophagaceae > Sediminibacterium. The sequence goes on from JBEDIY010000096.1 coordinate 1,669, forward strand.
ATTGCCGACGATAAAGATTTTAATTTGCATGTGCAAGACGCAGAAGCAGTGTCTGCCGCCGCGCAAAAAACAAACGCATTATTTAATCAGCAAAAAATATATTTAGACGCGTATCCACTTGTGAGTGGAAGTGGCGGCGGCAGGTATCCGGCTGTTAATGAAGCGGTGGTAAATTCTTTTAATAGTGGATCGTTGGTAATTAATTATAGCGGTCATGGTAATTATTTGCGCCTCGCCGATGAAGCTATTTTTAGTAGCTCCGAAATACCACTTATAAATAATGCAAACAAACTTCCGTTAGTGGTAACCGCTAGTTGTGATTTTTATCCGTACGATGATCCTACCAAAAAATCGTTGGGGCAAATGTTGCTTTTTGGAAGTGGCAGTGGCGCGAGCGGAGCGAGCGCAACAGCAAATATGAGTGGCGCGGTAGCGCTACTTACTACGCCACGCCTTGTGTTTGCTTACAGCAATAAAATTATCAATGAAAATTATTTTGTAGCAGCGCAACAACCTAATGCAACAACTGGTATTTTACCAACACTGGGTGAAGCGGTTACAAACGCTAAAAACCTTACGGTGCTTAGCTCTCGAGATTTTATCAATACCAGAAAATTTGCCCTGTTAGGTGACCCTGCCATGCGCCTGGCGTATCCAAAAAATAATATTGTGCTGGATAGTGTAAATGGTAAAAAAATCGGTGCAAATGATACGCTACAATCTGGAAAGCTCTACACATTTAAGGGGAGCGTTATGGCGCCGCGCAGCGGCGCCATAACGAGCAATTTCAACGGCAAGCTCATTTTTACACTATACGACAAACAAACATCGCGCACCACACTCAAAAACGACCCGGCCACGGCGGCAGCAAACTTTAATGCGCAGGAAAATATTTTGTACGCCGGGCTAGTGAGCGTAGCGAACGGAAAATTTACGGTTTCGTTTGTGCTTCCGCTAGATATTAGTTATGCGCCAGGTAAAGCAAAAATTAGCATGTATGCGCAGCAAGCCATTAACCCAACACTCATAGCGCAAAACTTACCCGATGCAGCCGGCGTAGATACTAGTTTTTTTACCATGGGTAGCGGTGCCGTAATAACAGATAAGCAGGGTCCAAACATTGAACTCTTTTTAAATGACACCAATTTTAAAAATGGGGGTCTCACGCATTCTGAGCCTTTACTTCTTATTAACCTGCAAGATAATTCTGGGATTAATACTTCGGGTAGTGGAATAGGGCACGATATTATTGTAACAATCGATAACAATCCGTCCACTACGCGCACACTCAATGCATTTTATCAGGCCAATATTAATACCTACCAGTATGGTACGGTTAGGTATCAGCTTCCTACTTTAACCCCTGGGCCACATACACTTCAAGTAAGGGCTTGGGACAATGTTAATAATTCAAGCACCAGAACTTTGGCGTTTAACGTGGTCGCAACAGCCTTAGGAGACATGTCCCCACTGGTAATAGACAAGGTTATGAACTTTCCTAACCCGTTTACCCAAAGCACTACTTTTTCGTTTGAGCATAATTTTCCGGGCCAAAACATAGCGGTAAGCCTTAGTATTTATACGCAAAATGGCAAGCTGGTCAAACAAATTAATAAAACCGTTAATACAAGCGGTACCCGAAATGTGCAAATTACTTATGACGGTACCGATGCCTCAGGTAGTAGAATTGCAAGAAATGTTTATATTTACAAAATACAAATAAGTGCTGCCGGTACCAATTATAATACCTCCGGAAAACTTATTTGTTTGTAACCCCCCTTTTGTACTAAATGTTTTGAATGATTTAAATTTTACTTTAAATTTTTTACTGGCTTCTCACAAAACATTTGACTATGTCTACACTTCACGCATCGTATACAACTGCCATAAAACTCTTTTGCGTAATAATCGCAACAACCACCATTAGCACAACTGCAATCGCACAAGCCGATTCTATTAACATAGTGTCAACGGCTGTTCCGTTTTTGCGTATTTCTCCAGATGCGCGCGCGGGTGGTATGGGCGATGTAGCAATTGCAACTTCTGCCGATGCTAATGCTTCTTTCTGGAATATCTCTAAAGTAAATTTTGCTAAAAGGCGCAGTTCTATTGCAGTTAACTATACGCCTTGGTTAAAAGATTTGGGATTAAACGATGTGTATTTAGCAACCGTTGCTGGATATCATCAACTCGATGAAGTTCAGGCTGTTACTGGATCGCTTCGTTTTTTTAGTTTAGGAAATATTCAATTAACCGATTATTCTGGTAATTTATTAAATTCGGTAAAACCTTCGGAGTTTGCCATAGACGCGGGTTATACGCGTATGCTCAACAGTAAAATGAGTGTGGGTGTGGTACTTAGGTATATCAATTCTCGCCTTGTAGTAGGAGATGTTGGAACCGGTGTTTTATACAAAGCGGGTAACGCTGTTGCCGCCGATGTTTCTGTATTTCATGATGGAACTGATGAAGGTGAAGGCCTACGCTGGGGTGTGGTGCTTTCTAATTTAGGAAGTAAAATTGGCTATACCAATGATGCAAAAAATAAAGATTTTATCCCTGCAAATTTTGGCGCAGGAGTTTCTTATACCAAAGATGTAGACGGAAGTAATAAAATAACGTTTGCCCTTGATATGAATAAACTACTTGTACCAGCGGCACCAACTGCAACTGGTGTGTACAGTGTAGACTCTGCCAATTTATCGGAGTACCGCACGGGTGGTGTAGTTGCTAGTTGGTTAAAATCATTTAGTGATGGAACGGGTGTTGCAAAATCGATGCAATTTAGTGCCGGAGTTGAGTATGCTTACAACGAACAATTTTTTGTACGTGCTGGTTATTTTTATGAAAATAGAAACCGTGGTAACAGAAAATATGCAACCGTAGGCGCTGGCTTTAAACTAGATTTTATGGATATTAACCTGTCTTACCTAGTGCCTGCTGGCGCGGGTATTACGCGTAATCCGCTCTCTAATACCATGCGTTTAGGTGTTGCCTTTAAAATTGGTGAACTTTAAACTTTTAGGGCTCTTAAACTTGGTGAATAAGGCACACTGCGTGTGCCACAAGTCCTTCCTCTCTACCAACAAATCCCATGGTTTCGGTGGTGGTAGCTTTAATAGAAACGTCTTTAATGCCAATGCCTAAAATGCCCGCAATGGTTTCTTGCATTTGTACTACGTAAGGTTTAATTTTTGGCGCTTCTAAACAAAGTGACGCGTCTATGTTTCCTACCGCATAACCTTCGGCCTCAATTAAAACACGCGTTTTAGCAAGTAATATTTTACTGTCAATATTTTTAAATTCAGATGATGTGTCTGGGAAATGAACGCCAATATCACCAAGGCATGCGGCGCCAAGTAGCGCATCGCAAATAGCGTGTAATAAAACGTCGGCGTCGGAATGGCCTAGTGCACCTTTATGGTGAGGGATGGTAACGCCGCCAATTACAAGGTCTCTGCCTTCTACTAGTTGATGAAAATCTATGCCGTAGCCAATACGTAGCTTCATGTATTTCAAATTGTGTTTCAAAGTTACGTTTTTATATCTTTACCACTCTTATGAACAACGCACCTGTTATTGCAGTTATTGGACTTGGGTATGTGGGCCTTCCGCTTGCCACTGCACTCAGTACGCATTACCCCGTTACCGGGTATGATAATAACCCTACACGAATTGCGCAGTTATTGGACGGGATAGATATAACGGCCGAAGTTACACCTGCGCAACTAAGTGCTGTAAAGCATAACAACAAGCTTTTATTTTCTAATGATGCATCAAGCATTGCTAATGCCACTGTTTTTATTGTTACGGTACCAACGCCACTTACCTCTAATAATTTACCAGACCTCAGTTATTTAATGGCAGCAAGTGAACTTATTGCTCGTTGTTTAAAGCCGGGTGGGCTTGTTGTTTATGAGTCTACAGTGTATCCAGGCTGTACCAACGAAGTATGTGTGCCTGTTTTAGAAAAGCATAGCAAATTAGTTTTTAATCAAGATTTTTTTGTGGGCTATTCGCCGGAAAGAATAAATCCGGGCGATGCCACCAGATCATTGAGTAGCATTGTAAAAGTGGTTGCTGGCAGCACGCCTGCGGCTACGCAAATGGTTGCCAGTATTTATAGGTCTATTATTGAGGCGGGTGTTTATGAAGTGTCAAGTATTAAAGTGGCAGAAGCTGCTAAGGCTATCGAAAATGCGCAGCGCGATGTAAATATTTCTTTTATGAATGAGCTAGCCTTACTTTTTGATAAGCTTGAGATTGATACGCAAGAAGTGTTAGCGGCCGCTGGCACCAAATGGAATTTTTTACCTTTTAAGCCTGGACTAGTAGGAGGTCACTGCATTAGTGTAGATCCACATTACCTAGCATTTAAAGCAAAAGCAGTAGGGTATGAGCCGCATGTTATTTTATCTGGCAGGGCGGTTAATGAAAAAATGGGTGTGTTTGTTGCAGAAAAAATTATTACAGCGCTCGCTAAAAAGCACCAAGGAAATATTGCACAAAAAACAGTGTTGATTGCTGGCTTTTCTTTTAAAGAAAACTGCCCCGATACCCGCAATACCAAAGTTATTGATATTTATACAACCCTTACTGCTGCTGGCTTACGTGTGAGTGTCTATGACCCTGTGGTTGATGCTGCTATGGTTAAAAATTCTTTTGATGTAGATATGCTAAGCGAAGGAGATTTAGCGCATAAATACGACGCAATTATTTTAGCGGTCCCGCACCAGCAAATACTTACTACCCTCAATTTTGAATCCTTTAAAAACGCAGGTGCTTTTGTTTATGACGTTAAAGGGGTGTTGCCTAAAGAGGTTATTGATGGGAGGTTATAGCTTAATTGGCTGCGAACGAGCGCAGATAAGCATTTAAGGCAATTGTTAAACAAAACACGCCTTTATTTTAGACACAAATACTATTTAATCTTAATAAGTTTTTTGCCATTTTTTGATTGACTTTCACTGATTTAGCTTTATATTTGCATCAGTTCAGTTAATAAAGCAATTTTACCCCCCCAATGCTTATTAACTAATTGTAAATCAAATAGTTAAGTGTGTAAAAATTAACCTATCCCCCAGTTAATGCTGATACCGAGGATAGGTATTTTATTTTAAGGACTAAACGATTTACAACAAACTTGGTCTAGATACAGGATTCTAACAAATTGTCGCCTCCTATCTGTGACTGAGGTAGGCGGAGCCCTGCAATGTC
>JBEDIY010000097.1:0-13505 GCA_041173245.1 Bacteroidota bacterium
CGAGCCTTGTTACATCACCAAAATCTACCACCGATAAATTTTTAATCCGCACCGAATCATTGCTACAAAGTGTAGTTGGTGCAAGTATATCAAAATTAGGTGTAGGGTTTGCACCGTTAACGGTAAAGCTGCTGGTTAATGAATCGACACAACCAAAAGAAGTGACTTTAAGTGACACACTATACACCGCCGACTTATTGTATTTTAAAGATGGATTTTTAGCAGTTAACTGCGCAGGCGTATAGGTAGGACCAGGTGTAATAGCAGGACTTCCTGCATTAAAATTCCACTGATACGAAAAGTTCGTAGCACCATCCGCAGAGGTTGTACTATCAGTAAAAACTGCATTTGCATCATTTAAACAAACTTCGGGAAGCGTAAAGCCAACTCTTGGAATGGAATGAATAAGTAGGGGACTCGCCAATTTAAAAGTATCGCTTTTGCAGCCAGAACTTGCTTCTGCAATAAGCCATGGATTTCTATTCCCCCAAGTAGGGTAGGTTGTTGTTTGAGGTGTAAAACTATTTGAACTCGTAATGCCATTGCCGTCATCTAGGTTCCAGTAACTTTTTTGAAGTGTTCCATTTGTAATAGAAGATGTTTCCGTAAAGTTTATATTAATATTTACGCAAGTATTTGTTGTAGCGGTAAATGTGGCAATTGGTTTTGGCGTTATTTCAATATTTTTTGAAACTACATCAGAAGCACAACCATTTTTAGAAGTTACTTTTAAAGTAACAGGATAGATTCCAACGCTACTATATTTAATGGGTTTAATATTTGAACTTGTGGTATCAAGTAATTTCCCATCACTAAAATTCCAGTTCCATTTGGCACCAGTAATTGATGGCGTATTAAAATATACAGAGTCTTGAATACAACCGGTTTGTGTAGATGTAAAATTTGCAAATACACGCTCCGATTTTAATTCGATTGATTTTGTTGCAACACCACAGGCGGTTGACGCAGATGTAATAGTATATAGTCCATCATTGAGGTTGGTGAAATTATTAATAACCAAATTAGCGCCAGTGCTAGAAAAATTATTAGGACCAGTCCATGTATAGGTATTAGCATCCTGTGTTACTGCATTAATGGAGGCTGTTGTGCTGTAGCAAATGGGTTGATTGTTTGTAAATATTTCAGTGTTTTTAGTTGCATCAATAAGCTGAATTACATTACTACTAAAATCAGAAAAATAGCCATACCTGCCAGTAGAACCTGAAGTTCCTTGAATAACACCCACGTGAAATTTCCCTTTGCTATTTTCTATAAGTGCATTTTGCCCACCAGAAATTACAGAGGCGGGTAGGTTTAATCTAGCATACATCCATTCATCATTGCTCCCTGTAACTGGGCTAAACAGGCCCGCATCAATATTAGTATTACTGCCATTTAATTTAAAATCATTGATGCTATTTTTTGGGGCTAATACATTTAAATAAAAACTTCCCGTTGTTGAAGCCCTAGTAACGCTGATACTTTTAGATCCGGTACATTTTATGGATGGTATTATGGCGCCACCAAGCTCACATCCAAATCCAGTAATATGAAAAATATGAACGGGTTTATCTGAATTTACAAAACAGGAATTTTCGCTAAGTGTCGCAATGTAATAGTCACCTGCTCGCAGGGTTGTAACCGTTACGCCATTTATTTTTACAACGGTATTATTTTCGATGGCAAAAACGTAATAAAAATCGGGACTATTAAAATAGCCTTTTATCACAACAAATTCTTGCCCAGCTATTTCGTCTGGTATCAGTTGGTCACCAGCAGTATCGGAGCAGCCCTGTCCGGTATAAAAAAGTGAATCGTCTTTGGTAGAAATACAAATGGGCTTATTGGCTGTAACGATAGAGCCTCCGGGACGTTCTGAAGCCAAGTTTGATGCTGCTGAGCAGGTATAGGTTTCACCCTTTTGTAAAGTAATGGTGAACGGTACGCCGGCTGCATGACCCATTAAATTGGTTTTGGGTGTAATGGTAACCTGTGTATTATTTTCTGTGGCTAGTACAATAAAATCGGTGGTATATAATGGAAGGGGTCTTCCTATAAAGCTCATTTGAAAAGGGAGTGTAAATTTTGTGCCGAGTGCATTTTTTCCTTTAAGTGCATAAATGTCTCCGTTAAATCCATTGGCTATATCATAGTAACAAGATATAGGGGTTGTCGCAGTTATAAGCAAGCCTTTGTTGGTTACCGTATTGGGTGTCACATTTTCAAGCTGTGTAATAAAGGCCGTTAGATCTACTGAATTGGAACTATTTGCAGCGACATTTAAAGTGATTGGGGTAAAGCTTGCGTTAGCAGGTTGAGATACTGTAACAACTGACGCCGTATTTTGTGTTGAAATTCTTAATAAAATGGGCCTATCTCCATGTGCCTGTTGCAGGTCAGGGGCTGCAAACCAAAAAGTCGTATCGGTTTGGGCATTTGCTGCTTTGCTTATCAACAACAAGCATACAAATAAGTAGAGGAGGGGGCTTCTACTGCTCATTATTGCTATTTTTTTGATCAATTTTCAAATCTTGCCTAATATAGTATGCAAACTACTTAAAACGGCCTTAAAATTGTTATAATTTATTTATCTTGAACACCTTAAAACAATTTTAAATGAAAAGACGCAACTTCCTAAAAAATGGCAGCCTTGCAGCAGCTTCTGTAGCATTTATGCCCAATACAAATATTTTTGCAAAGTCATCAGCTAGTAATATTAAAATTGGCATTATTGGCGTTGGTTTAAGAGGGCAAAATCATTTAGACTTACTTTTAAGACGTAAAGATGTAGATGTTGTTGCTATTTGTGATGTTAGCGACTATATGCTGAATAGCGCAAAAGAAGATATTACCAAGTCTGGTAAAAAAATGCCAGCTATATATACTGGCGACACTTATGCTTGGAAGCGCATGTTGGAAAAAGAAAAACTAGATGGTGTTGTAATTGCTACACCTTGGGAGTGGCATAAACCTATGATTGTTGGTTCTTTAGAAGCGGGCGTTAAATATGTTGGTTCCGAAGTTTGTATTGGGCTTAGTTTGCAAGATCACTGGGATGTTGTAAAAACAGCAGAGCGTTACAACGCACAAGTTATGATGCTTGAAAATGTTTGTTACCGCCGTGATGTAATGGCCGTTTTAAATATGGTGCGTCAGGGATTATTTGGCGAGCTTATTCATTTACAAGGAGGCTATCAACACGATTTAAGAGAGGTTAAATTTAACAATGGAAATAATCCAGCTAATACACCAGTAGAATTTGGTGAAAAAGCTTTTTCGGAAGCTTCTTGGAGGACAGAACATTCTGTTCAGCGCAATGGAGATTTATATCCAACACATGGAGTTGGCCCGGTCGCTAATTATATAAATATTAATAGAGGTAACCGTTTTGTGAACTTATGTTCATTTTCTTCTAAAGCACGCGGACTACACAATCATGTGGTTAAAAAAGGTGGTGAAAATCATCCCAATGCAAAAGTGAATTTTAGACTTGGTGATGTGGTTACCACCAATATTCAGTGTGCTAATGGCGAAACTATTTTATTACAACACGATACCAATTTGCCGCGTCCATATTCACTAGGATTTAGGGTTCAGGGTACCGAAGGTTTGTGGATGGACGTCAATAAGAGTATTTATATTCAGGACAAATCACCTAAATCGCATCAGTGGGATCCTGCCAAAGAATGGTTAGACAAGTATGATCATCCATTGTGGGCGCGTTGGAGTAAAGAAACGGAAGGAGCAGGTCATGGCGGTATGGACTTTTTTGTAATTCATGCATTTGTTGAGTCTATCAAAAATAGCAAGCCAACACCACTTGATGTATACGATGCTGCTACATGGAGTGCCATTACACCACTTTCAGAACAGTCTATTGCACTTGGTAATGAAACAATTGCATTCCCTGATTTTACAGGTGGCGAGTGGATGTATAGAAAGCCAGTGTTTGCTTTAAACGATAGCTATTAATATTCTAGCATGAGCGTTTCTGCAAATGTATTAGCGGTATTTGGTTTTGATGCTTCATTAGTGGCTGTAAAGTCACTTGGGGAAGGCCTCATCAATCATACCTATATCGTAGAGTATGAAAATGACTTCTATGTTTTGCAAAAGATAAATACAACTGTTTTTAAAAATCCAGTTGCGATTGCGCATAATATTCAATTAATAGCTGGATACCTAGCGTCTAATAATCCCAATTACCATTTTGTAGCACCCGCCAGTTCTGTGCATGGTAATCAAATGGAATTTATAGAGGAAGGATATTACAGGGTATTTCCTTATGTTAAAGGTTCTCATGCCAAAACAGTGGTTCAAAATGAGGATCAGGCTTACGAAGCCGGTTATCAATTTGGACTTTTTACAAATGCATTAAATGGTCTTGACGCCAATGATTTACAAATCACCATCCCCGATTTTCATAATTTAACGCTTAGGTATGCGCAGTTTGAACTTGCGCTTACGTCCGGAAATCAAGATAGGATAGCTGCATCAAAAAATGAGATTCAATTTTTAAAAGACCATAGCTGGATTGCTGATTTTTTTGAAACAATAAAGGCAAATCCAAATTTTAAATTACGCGCTACACATCATGATACCAAAATAAGCAATTTGCTTTTTGATGAGCATGATAAAGGGATTTGTGTGATAGATTTGGATACCCTGATGCCGGGTTATTTTATTAGCGATCTTGGTGATATGTTTAGAACTTATTTGTGTGCGGTTTCTGAAGAAGAAACAGATTTTTCTAAACTTGTTGTAAGGCCTACTATATATAAAGCCATTGTAAAAGGATATTTAAAAGGTGCAGGGAACATGTTGTCTAAAGATGAAGCAGATCAGATCTATTATGCCGGATTATTTATGATTTATATGCAAGCACTCAGGTTTTTAACTGATTTTATAAATGACGATGTATATTATGGTGCAAAATATCCACTTCATAATTTCAATAGGGCCTCAAATCAAATTAAATTACTAGAAGACTATTTACAAAAGAAAGAAATATTAGAAATTGAAATAAATAATTAATTGTTTTAAATAAGAAATGAAATGAAAAAGTTAGTCGTTATTATTGCCGTTTTATTTGTTGTTAATACACTTGTTGCTCAAAAATATAGTAAGCCAGAGTGGTATGAAACATTTGCAAGTATCAACGCCGAAGTGCAGCAAAACTCTAAAGCCTACGCAACACTTAAGTATGCCACCGAAACCATTGGACACCGTTTAACCGGTTCTGTTAATGGGAGTAAAGCAGAAGCCTACGCTTTTAATTTATTAAAGTCTTATGGGTTTAAAAACGTAAAATACCAGCCTTTTGAAGTAGAAAGCTGGAGCAGAGGGGGTTTAGAGGTAAAGATGGGAAATAGTATTACAAATTTGCAAGCTGTAAAATCGGTATCACTCGCGCATTCGCCAGTTGCTGCCGATGTAACACTTGAAGTGGTGGATATGGGTAATGGATTAGATGAAGACTATGCAAAAGATCCCGCAAAAGTTGTTGGTAAAATTGCACTTGTATATTTAGGTGTTTTACCTGGGTCAAAACCGGGTACACCAAGTCTTCACCGCTCCGAAAAGACAGCGATCGCTACAAAATTTGGCGCTAAAGGAATCATAGTAATAAATACAGCTGCTGGTGGTATTTTACTAACCGGTACGGCTTCAGTTACAGGAAAATTAATTCCTATTCCTGCGGTATGTATTAGTAAAGAAGATGGACTCGCCTATAAAGAGGCACTCTTAAAAGAACAGCAGTTTGCAAGTATCAGCATGACTAATTTTTCTGGACTCATTAAAGCGCGCAATGTTGTAGTAACTATTAAAGGAAGTGATTTACCTAAAGAAAAAATAGTGGTAGGTGGTCATTTGGACTCATGGGATTTAGCAACCGGTGCTATTGATAATGGTATTGGATCATTTTCGGTGCTTGATATGGCACGTACATTTGCTGCGCTTAACCTACGTCCTACTCGTACTGTAGAGTTTGTATTATTTATGGGTGAAGAAGAAGGCTTGTTGGGTTCAAAAGCATATATCGATGCCGCAAAAAAAGACAAATCAATTGATCAAATCAGGTACATGTTCAATTATGACATGACCAACGATCCTACCGGATATTCAAGTTCTACAGAGGTTTCTGAAACCTTGTTTAAATCAATTGGCTCTATTGTGCAAAGCATCGATACAAGTTTCAAAAACACATTTAGTGCTGGTGCGGGGCTTCATAGCGATCACCAACCATTTATGTTACAAGGTATTCCTACGGGTGGTGCAGCTGGCGGCAAACTCCCTAACAATGCGGGACCGTGCTACCACGCAGACTGCGATAGCTTTAAACTAGTGGACGAAAAAGGAATGAAAAATACCGTTCGATTTAATGCCATTTTAGTATATGCTGTTGCCGATGCACCATTAATTGAAGCAAAGCATTTGAATGATGAAGAAACTAGATTATTTCTACTAAAAAATAATTTAAAACTGCCACTACAAATTGCAGGTGATTGGCGCTGGAAAGACTAACATTTTATTTAAGTGTGTTTTTTAGCACATTTAAATTTCCGTCAATTGTTTTTTGATCATATTGCAACCCTAGAATTTTAGCAATAAGTGGATATACATGTACGTTTTCAAATCCGTTTATTTTTTTGCCGGATTTGAATGCAGGCCCCCATGCTAAAAAGCTAGCCCTCATTTCGGGAAGCCTAGGATCGTAACCATGTTTGCCCGGACTGCTAGGTCTACCATTTAAACTAAAAGTGTAGGGCAGTTTGGCTACTAAAAGTATGTCACCAATGCGGTTAAATTGGTCGTCTAGTTTACTATAATGAAAATCTTTCGGTGCATTATTTTTTAAATAAACATCGTATCCCTTGGCCTCTTTTAGCAGTGCTTGGTAGGTTGGGATAATGGCAGCAGTATCTTTTGCATAAAGTTGTAAAAGCGCACTACCAGAAGGTACATAAAACTTTGTAGGATCAACGGATTTTGGAAGTCGAATTGGGTTTTGGCTATCTACAAGCGCCATGCCATGATCTGAAACCAAAATATAATTGACAGGAAGGTGTAAGCTGCTCACCGCTTCATTCATTTGTTTGATTACACCATCTATATATTGTACAGCAGCTTCTGCTTGTTTGCTATCTGGTCCATAATTGTGCGCAGCATCGTCTACCTCTGGCATGTAAAAAGTAATAAGGTGTGGCCTTGTTTTATCAGGTAAGCTCAACCAATCTTTTATTTGAGCAATTCTCTTTTCTATTTTTATTTTGTCGTTGTAATTGTAAAAGTAAGTTGGCTTTGTATTTGCAATAGGCGCTTCAGAAGCTACCCAATAAAAGCTGGCTGTTACCATTTGTTGTTTTTCGGCAAGCACCCAAAGTGGCGTTCCCCCATACCAATAAGGGTCGGCTACCATTTTTTTGTTTGACATGGTATAGGTAGCGTTTGCTTTTTCATCAAAAAAAGTATTATCTACTAAGCCGTGGTGTGCAGGATAAAGACCGGTTACAATACTGTAATGGTTAGGGAAGGTTAAAGAAGGGAAAGCGGAGGTCATATAGTTTGCTACGACACCAGATTTTCCATAAGCTTGCAAAGATTTTGCATTAAACTTTTCTACAAAATCTGATCTAAGACCATCTATAGAAATAAGAATAACATACGGCTTTTTTTGAGCGGCTGCACTATTAAACCGGCCCGGTGTAATTTGTTGCGTGGTGTCTTGGGCAGCTGCTAATTGAAAAATAAAGCTGAAAGCAAGTAGAAGGGTTTGGTGTATGTATTTTAATTTTTTCATTCGGCTTTATTAAAATAGTTCAAGTGAATTATCCATGCTATTAAAGTACTGAAGTATGCTGTAAATATACCAGCGCCAACATCTAGAGGAAAGTGTTGCGCTACATAAATTCTTGCATAACCCCCTAATAATGCATAGATGAACCCTAATGGTACAATCCATTTTTTAGAACTAATAAAACAGCCAAATAAGAAAAGTGAAAATGCAGTTGCTGTATGTCCTGATGGAAAACTATTAGTGGTATGTATTACAATACCTGATACTTTGTGTATTAATGCGTTGTCAGAAATGACAGCAGTAGGTCTGTTTTCTGATTTAAAAAATACTTGTTTTGAGCTTTGTGTGATAATGGTTGAAAACACGATTGTAGCAATTAAGAAAGGAACAAATTTTTTCTTGTACATGAGTGTTAATGCAAAAGCGGGGATCCAAATAAATCCATCACCAGCATTGGCCCAGATATAGAAAAAGAAATCAGCAGCAGGTCCTAAGTCTAGGTTCATAAGCAGGAAAGCATTTTCCTTGCCCATGATCATAGATAGTAGTATTAAGGAAATGCCTGTAATTAATGATACGCCTATCCCTATTGTCGCATTTCTATTCAGTTGCAATTGCATCTTGTTGATTTACATGCAAAACTACTATAGTTGCACCTATTTATTAAAGAACACCGGCCAATTCGAGGCTTTTTTTCTTAAGGTGAACGATGTCAAGGTTGTCAATAATTGGATCGGGGGTTAAAATAAGGGAGTTGTTGTTTTCCTTCCACCAATTACTTTGGATAAGTTCCTTAACGTGTAGTACGCCAATTAAGTATTTTCGGTCTTCTTGTGCATGCCATTCTTCTATCCATTCAAATTTGTCTTTAGGAACATTTTTGATGTCATCAAAGCTTACATATACTTTTAAAAAATAGTCGGAAGTTAATTCGTGCGGGGCTTGCTGATATAGTTTTTTATACTCATAACAGTAATTGTATCGAAGAGCAGAAATATCACTTAATACCGCAGAAGCTGTAGGGAAGCTTCCGGCTCCTTTGCCATAAAAGAATTGTTTATCTGCAAATCCGCTTTCAATAACTACGCCATTGTATTCATTTTTAACAAAAGAAAGCGGTTCTGCTTGACTAATAAGTTGAGGTAGTACAAATGCAGCTACTTTTCCATTGGCTAGTTTTTTAGCTTGTGCAATAAGTTTGATGTCTAGTTTTTTTTCTTGTGCTACGGCTGCGTCACTTAATTGAATATTTTGAATACCACTAAATAAAATATTTTCCGGTTTTTCTACGATACCATAAGCGTGAGCTAATAAAACGGTCCACTTGTTTAGTGCATCGTAACCTTCTACGTCTAATTTTGGATTACTTTCTGCAAAACCTAATTGTTGCGCTAGTATAAGTGCTGCTTGAAAACTCAATTTGTCTTCAAACATTTTAGTTAAAATAAAATTGGTTGAACCGTTCACAATCGCCTTGATAGAATGTAGTAAGTCATTGTCATAATATTCTTCTAGGTTTCTGATGACAGGAATTGATGCGCAAACTGCTGCTTCATATAAAAAGGGGAGCCCTGTTTGTTTTTGCAACGCTAACATAGCGGCTAGGTTGTCGGCAATCATTTTTTTGCTAGCACTTACGACTGCTTTTCCTTGTAAAAGTGCCGTAGAAACAATGTCAAATGCTGCTACCGAGTCGTCAATTACTTCTACAATAACATTGATATTTGGGTCTAGTAAAAGATCGTTTTTATCTGTTGTAAATAAACTAGCCGGCGCATTTCTTTTTTTATCAACGTTTTTGATACATACTTTTTCAATGCTTGCTTTTAATGACGGGGTTTGTTGTAATACTTTATATAAGCCTTCGCCAACTACGCCAAAACCAAATAAACCAATTTTTAAAACTTTTTGATGCTCCATTTTATTATTTATTTTCTAGGGTACTAAAAATAAAAAAGCCCACCAGATGTAGTCAGGTGAGCTTGAAATATTAAAAGCCTTAGGCAAAATATCAAACGTCGCTGACTTATCTTTCCATACACATTTATGTGATGGACGGATTTGGCACCTTCATATCACTGCGAATGATATGGGTTGCCAAGGCATCAATGGGCCATTCCCTCTGCCTTTCTGGATAAGATTTTTTAAGAACTATTGTAAAATTAAGTTAGAAAGTTGCATCGCCCAAAAAAACTTTGTTTAAAATCTACTAACATTTGTATGTTTTCAACCATTCAAGCCCTTCGTTGTTATTATATTTACACCCTACTATGGCAAAGAAATCCACTAACGAAGTAAGTTCTATTAATCATACCGAAAGCATCGATGTTTTTGGTGCAAGAGAACACAATCTGAAAAACATCGACATCAGTGTTCCTAAAAATAAATTGGTGGTATTTACGGGTGTAAGTGGAAGTGGAAAATCGTCCCTTGCTTTTGATACGATTTACAATGAAGGTCAGCGCAGGTACATGGAAAGTTTTGGTGCTTATGCCAGGCAATTTATGGGTGATATGGAAAGACCCGATGTAGATAAAATTACCGGCTTATCGCCAGTGACTTCTATAGAACAAAAAACAACCAATAAAAATCCGAGGTCAACCGTTGGAACAGTAACCGAAGTGTACGATTTTTTGAGGTTATTGTATGCCCGTATTGGAGAAGCGTATAGTTATAATACGGGTAAAAAAATGGTGAAGTTCACCGAAGAAGAAATTGTAGCTTCTATCACCGAAAAGTATGCCAATAAAAAAATTGTTTTACTGGCGCCATTAGTAAGAGGTAGAAAAGGGCATTATAGAGAACTATTTGAAGAGGTAAGAAAAAAAGGTTTTTTAAAAGTTAGAATTGATGGTGACATCGTAGACCTCACACCCAAATTACAAGTAGATCGTTACAAAATTCATGATATCGAACTTGTGGTAGACCGATTACAAGTGACACCAGATGATAAAGTAAGGCTTTCACAAAGTGTGCAGCAAACTTTAAAACTAGGAAAGGAGCTTTTGTTTTTGATGGTACATGAATCAAGTAAAGTGGTACAGTATGCCAAGCAACTCATGTGTGAAGAAACAGGCCTAAGTTACGAAACACCTTCGCCTAATGCATTCTCATTTAACTCGCCCTATGGCGCATGCCCTACTTGTAAAGGTTTGGGTAATGTGTTTTCTATTTCGTTGGAACAAATTATTCCGGATAGATCCTTAAGTATTAAGGAAGGTGGTATTGCGCCACTAGGTGTACAGCGTGAAGCTTATTTATTTAAGCAGGTGGAAATGCTTGCGAAAAAACATAAAATTAGCCTCGATAAACCCATCAGTAGTTTATCGGAGCAGTCCATTAATTTGCTATTATATGGAACACCTGACGGCCCTTCTGAGTCTACGTTTGATATGGATGAAACGGCTATGTCTAGCCCATACGAGGGTGTGTTTGAGGGCGTGGTTCCCATGCTTAAGCGTTGGTTTACAGGAACGGGTATCACAGAGGCGCTGCGTGAATGGGTAGAACAGTTTATGGAATTAAAACACTGCCCAAGTTGTGAAGGAGCCAGGTTAAAAAAAGAAAGTTTGTGGTTTAAGGTAGCAGGGAAAAATATTGCAGAGATCAGTGATCTAAATTTAGATAAATTACTTTTTTGGTTTGAGGGTATCGAAAAGCACCTTTCCAAAAAAGACAATGCCATTGCAAAAGATATTTTAAAAGAAATTAGAGAACGTGTTGGTTTTTTACTGGATGTAGGACTTACTTATTTGTCTTTAAGCCGGCCGTCTAAAACCCTGAGTGGTGGAGAGTCGCAGCGTATCAGACTGGCTACACAAATTGGATCTCAGCTTCAGGGTATCACCTATATTTTGGATGAGCCTTCTATAGGATTACACCAACGTGATAATATGCAGCTTATAAAAGCGCTACAAAATTTACGCGATATTGGTAATAGTATTTTAGTGGTAGAACATGATAAGGATATCATGTTAGCAGCCGATTATTTAGTAGATATTGGCCCTAAGGCGGGCAAACATGGTGGTCAAATAGTTGCAGCGGGTACGCCGCAACAAGTATTGCTTTCGAATTCCGATACTGCACAGTATTTGAATGGTCAAAAAAAGATTGCTGTTCCAACACAGCGGCGAACGGGCAATGGACATGCCATTGTTTTAAAAGAAGCCACTGGTAATAATCTAAAAAAGGTTTCTGTAAGTTTTCCGCTCGGTCAATTGATTGTGGTAAGTGGAGTGAGTGGAAGTGGAAAATCTACCCTGATTAATGAAACGTTGTATCCGCTTTTGTCTAAACATTGTTATGATAGTAAGCAACAGCCCATGCCATTTAAATCAATAAAAGGGTTGGAGCATATCGATAAAGTGATTGAAATAGATCAATCACCTATTGGCCGAACACCAAGGAGTAATCCGGCTACTTATTGTGGTTTTTTTACCGAGATTAGAACATTATTTGCAGCTGTTGCCGAATCAAAAATAAGAGGGTATACGGCTGGGCGTTTCTCATTTAATGTAAAAGGCGGACGTTGTGAAATTTGCGAGGGTGGTGGTATGCGCGTGATTGAAATGAATTTCCTACCAGATGTGTATGTGCACTGCGAAAAATGTAATGGCAAACGCTACAATAGGGAAACGCTAGAAATCAGGTATAAAGGAAAGTCTATTAGTGATTTGCTAGATATGACGGTAGATGAGGCTTGTGAATTTTTCCAACCTGTTCCATTTATATTCAGAAAAATAAAAGTGCTACAAGATGTAGGTCTTGGATATATCACACTAGGGCAATCGGCGGTAACGCTTAGTGGGGGGGAGGCGCAGCGCGTTAAATTGTCTACAGAGCTGGGCAAAAAAGATACGGGTAAAACGTTTTATATTTTAGACGAACCTACGACAGGGCTTCACTTTCAGGATATTCAACATCTAATTGATGTACTTAATAAATTGGTGGATAGAGGCAATTCGGTTTTGGTTATAGAACATAATTTAGACGTGATCAAAGTAGCCGATCATATTATTGACTTGGGTCCAGAGGGTGGCGATGGTGGGGGTACTATTTTATTTGAAGGAACGCCAGAACAAATGGTGGGCTGCAAAGAAAGTCATACTGCCCGTTTTGTAGAAGCTGAACTACGATAAAATCATTTCGATATGTTCAATATCATCTTCTAGGTAGATGTCTGAATCTTTTATAAATCCAAAACTGCTATAAAATTTTTGCAGGTATAATTGTGCGCCAATCCGGATGGGTTGCTTTCCAAATTTTTCATAACAATGAGCAATCGCGTTTTGCATGAGTCCAATACCTGCACCTTGTCGGCGGTAGGCAGGTGAACTTAATACGCGTCCAATAGAAACCTCTTTAAATGATACGCCTGCAGGAAGTAGTCTGGCATAAGCAACTAGTTGATCATTATCCCATCCACACAAATGAAAACTTTTGAAATCTTTACCATCAATGTCTTGGTAATTGCATGCCTGTTCTACAATAAATACTTCGCAGCGAAGCTTTAATATTGCGTACAACTCTTTATTGGTGAGGTTATCAAAGGTTTGTAGGGTCCAGTTAAACGAGTTCATGTATCGAATATTTTGAGGAAAGATAAGTATAAATTGAAGCCCAAAAATAGTGGTAGATCCACATTAATGTAGCACCTTTGCCATCTTATACTGCTAACCCCTACATCTATGTCAAAAAGAGTCGCAAT
>JBEDIY010000098.1:0-8470 GCA_041173245.1 Bacteroidota bacterium
GCTCCAAACAACGTAGCTGAAGAGGTAATGGCGAAAAACAAGGGTAAAGTTAAAATCGAAGAATAAGCGTTATATCTTATTGATTTATAAGTGTTTTAAAGCCCAAGCCCTGCTCCAAACCGGAGTGGGGCTTGTTTTTTTAACTATTTTGAAAAAAAACCGCTTTTTTCTTAAAAATTATTGTTTTTTTCTTGACCATTCGGTTACAGTCCCTTACCTTTGCAACCCCAATAAGAAAATTGGGTTTCGACTATGTCTCAACGAATCAGAATCAAATTACAATCTTACGATCACAATCTGGTAGATAAATCTGCAGAAAAAATCGTGAAAACTGTACGCAGCACAGGTGCCGTAGTAACAGGTCCTATTCCTTTGCCAACACACAAAAGAATTTTTACCGTTCTTCGTTCACCACACGTTAATAAGAAAAGCCGTGAGCAATTCCAACTCGCAACGCATAAGCGTTTGTTGGATATTTACACGTCTTCTTCAAAAACAGTAGATGCGCTAAGTAAATTAGACTTGCCTTCTGGTGTTGAAGTAGAGATTAAAGCCTGATAAGCTGTCTTAGCTTCTAAAGTCTAAGACAACCATCAACAAAAGTTCTTATAAATTAGTCAACTGTCAACAATAACTCGTTATTGGAAAACAGCTCTGATAAAAAATAAAAAAGGTTTAATTGTGTTACACATTTAGATCATACATATAAACAGGCCCTTCGAGGTTTGTTTACTACCGGTACTTCCGCTTCAAGTGTTTTTACAACATATTGAAAACAAAGGAAAAGGTCGGTGGCAAACAAGGATTGAATCCCGCTTTCATCGGCAGGATGTCCTCTATAACCTATGCGGGGCATAAACCGCAAAACGATGAAAGGAATTATTGGTAAAAAAATCGGGATGACCAGCATCTTCCAAGAAGATGGCAAGCAAACTGCTTGTACCATCATTGAAGCTGGTCCTTGTACCGTAACTCAAGTGAAAACCCAAGATATTGATGGGTACACTGCACTTCAACTAGCATTTGGCGACAAAAAAGACAAGCACGCTACTAAAGCCGAGCTTAATCACTACGCAAAAGCCCAAACTTCAGCTAAGAAATTCGTAAAAGAATTCCGTAATTATTCTATAGAAAAACAATTAGGCGAGACCGTTACTTTAGATATTTTTTCTGAAGGTGACGAAGTTGAAATAGTTGGTACCACTAAGGGTAAAGGTTTCCAAGGTGTTGTAAAGCGTCATGGATTTTCTGGTGTTGGTGAAGCATCACACGGTCAGCACGATCGTCAACGCGCACCAGGATCTATCGGTGGTTCTTCTTATCCAGCACGTGTATTTAAGGGCATGAGAATGGCCGGCCGTATGGGTGGAGATCGTGTTAAAATGAAAGGTCTTAAAGTGGTTAAAATTTTTCCTGAAAAGAATTATATCCTAGTTACTGGTTCAGTACCTGGTCACAATGGTTCTATAGTTTTAATCCAGAAGTAATAACACCTAATTCAAAATTACCATGCAAGTAGATGTATTAAATATAAAAGGACAGAAAACCGGCAGAACGGTAGAATTACCAGCTGAGATTTTCGGTATCGAGCCAAATGATCACGTGATCTACCTGGCTGTAAAGCAATATTTGGCTGCGGCCCGTACTGGTACGCACAAAGTAAAAACACGTGCTGAAGTACAAGGTGCTAGCCGTAAGTTACACAAGCAAAAAGGAACGGGTGGTGCTCGTAAGGGTAATATCCGTAACCCATTATATAAGGGTGGTGGTACCATTTTTGGTCCTAAACCACATAGCTACGATTTCAAATTAAATCGTAAAGTAAAAGACCTTGCTAAACTTTCTGCTTTAAGTTATAAGGCAAAAGAAAATGCAATCGTTGTTGTTGAAGACATCACAATGGATGTTCCTAAAACAAAAACTTTAGTAGAGGTAATGAAAAACTTAAATCTTTCTAACAAAAAGTCTTTGTTTGTTTTACCAGAATACAATGATAATTTATACTTAAGCACACGTAACGTTCCTAATGTTGCTAGCAGTTTATTAGCTGATATCAACACTTACGAAATCATGAATGCAGATGTATTAGTAATCACAGAAGCAACTGCTAAAATCTTCACAGAAGAGGAAGCAGCAGCATAATAATTTTAGAAACGTTTCAACACAAATAAAATGAAACCGACCGACGTATTGATAAAGCCTATATTAACTGAAAAAGCAAACGCTCAACAAGAAACTTTGAGAAGGTATGCTTTTAAAGTAGATCGCAAGGCCAACAAATTAGAAATTAAAAAAGCAGTAGAAACTTTCTACGGTGTAAATGTTGTAGATGTAAACACTGCTGTTGCTCCAGGTAAAAATAAAGCACGCTATACAAAAGCTGGTTTTATTCAGGGTATGAAATCTGCTTATAAAAAAGCATTCGTAACTGTTGCCGAAGGCGAAACCATTGATTTATACGCAAATATTTAATTTATAGTACGCAGAGCTGAGAATTCTGCATTTAAACAAATAGAAAATGCCACTTAAAAAGTACAAACCAATTACTGCCGGAACACGCTGGAGAATTGGAAATGCTTATGCTGAAATTACTACCAACAAACCTGAAAAGAGTTTGTTAGAACCACAGAAGAAAACGGCTGGCCGTAACTTCCAAGGTCGTCGTGTAATGCGTTACATGGGAGGTGGAAGCAAGCACCATTACCGTATCGTAGATTTCAAAAGAGACAAACGTGATATTGCAGCTACTGTAGTATCTATCGAATACGATCCAAACCGTACAGCGTTTATTGCTTTATTGCAATACACCGACGGAGAAAAACGTTACATCATTGCTCCACAAGGTTTACAAGTGGGTGCAACTGTAATTGCTGGTGACGCTGTTGCTCCAGAATTAGGTAACGCACTTCCTTTAAAGAGCATGCCATTAGGTACCACTATTCACAACATCGAATTACAACCTAGTCAGGGTGGTAAAATGGTGCGCAGTGCTGGTGGATCTGCACAGCTTGCGAACAAAGAAGAAAAGTATGGTGTATTAAAAATGCCATCTGGTGAACTTCGTAAAGTATTGATCAATTGTTATGCAACAGTTGGTGTGGTTTCAAATAGCGATCACAACCTCGAAACTGCTGGTAAAGCTGGTAAGAATCGTTGGAAAGGTATTCGCCCTCGCGTTCGTGGTGTAGCCATGAACCCAGTAGATCACCCGATGGGTGGTGGTGAAGGTAGAGCTTCAGGTGGTCACCCACGTAGCAGAACTGGTAAGTATGCAAAAGGTGAAAAAACAAGAACAAAAGGAAAAGGAAGTGACAAGTTAATTATCCAACGCAGAGACGGTAAAAAGCTCGCTAAATAATTAAAAAGCATTTTCAAATTATAATATTTATCATAACTCAATTAACTCATAACTATGGGTCGTTCGATTAAAAAAGGTCCTTACGTTGATGCCAACGTTGAAACCAAGGTTCTAGCAATCAATGATGGTTCAGCAAAAAAAGGCGTTATTAAAACTTGGAGTCGTAGAAGTACAATCACTCCAGATTTTGTAGGCCATACTTTTGCAGTACACAACGGAAATAAATTTATCCCAGTGTATGTAACAGAATTCATGGTAGGTCACAAACTAGGTGAATTTTCACCTACACGTAACTTCAGAGGACACGCAGGAACTAAAAAATAAACAGTAAGAAGTAAAACTTATTTTTTACTTCAAACGTCAAACTAAAAAGAAATGGAAGCAGTAGCTAAACTGAACAATTATCCAACGGGGCCGCGCAAAATGCGTTTGCTAGCTGATGTGATCCGTGGAATGGAAGTAGAAAAAGCTTTGGCGATTCTAGAATTCCACCCACAGCACAATGCAGTACCTTTGGCTAAATTGCTTAAAAGTGCCATCAACAACTGGGAACAAAAAAACAATGGCGCAAGTGCTGCTGACAGCAGCCTTATTGTAAAAACGGTATTCGTAGACGGTGGTCGTGTGTTAAAACGCATGCGTCCAGCTCCACAAGGCCGCGGCTACAGAGTTCGTAAGCGCAGCAATCATGTAACATTAATCGTAGATTCTAAAAACTAATTGTAAAACCACTATATGGGTCAGAAAGCAAATCCAATTGGTAACAGGTTAGGTATCATCCGCGGATGGGACAGCAACTGGTATGGTTCTAAAAAAGACTATGCTAATAAGTTGATTGAGGATCATAAGATCCGTACTTACCTAAATGCCCGTATCAACAAGGGCGGTATCGCTAAAATAGTAATTGAGCGTACCCTTGGTAAGTTAATTGTAACGATTCATACCTCTAAGCCTGGTATCATCATCGGTAAAGGCGGCGGAGAAGTAGATCGTATCAAAGAAGAGTTGAAAAACTTAACGAAAAAAGATGATGTTCAAATTAACATCCTTGAGATTCGTCGTCCAGAATTAGACGCACAAATCGTGGGAGAAACAATTGCTCGTCAAATCGAAAATCGTATCAACTTTAAGCGTGCTACTAAAATGTCTATTGCCTCTACTTTACGTATGGGTGCAGAAGGTATTAAGGTAAAATTAGGTGGCCGTTTAGGCGGCGCAGAAATTGCACGTTCTGAAGAATTTAAACAAGGTCGTGTACCTCTACATACTTTCCGTATGGATATCGATTATGCAAACGTATTTGCACAAACCGTTTACGGTAAAATCGGTATCAAAGTATGGATCTGTAAAGGTGAAGTTCTTGGTAAGCGTGAATTAAATCCAAACTTCGTTGGTGGCAAAAATGACATGAGCGAAAGAAGAGGTGGAGAAGAGCGCAGACCAGGTGGCGATAGAAGAGATGATCGCAGACCAGGTGGTGGTGGAAGAGACAACAACCGTGGTGGTGGTCCTCGTCCAGAACGCAGAGGATAATATCCCTTGCACAACAAAGAATTGACAATTTTTGAATTTTCAAATTGAAATAAATGTTACAGCCTAAAAGAAGTAAACACAGGAAGCAGCAAAAAGGCCGCATACGCGAAGTGGCTAAGCGTGGCACTTCCATTTCATTCGGTTCATTCGCTTTAAAAGCATTAGAGCCAATCTGGTTAACAAACCGTCAGATTGAATCTGCTCGTCAAGCAATGACACGTGCTATGAAAAGAGAAGGTAACGTGTGGATCCGCGTATTTCCTGATAAAATTATTACCCGTAAGCCTGCAGAGGTGAGAATGGGTAAGGGTAAAGGTAACCCTGAATTCTGGGCTGCTGTTGTTGAACCAGGACGCATCATTTTTGAGTGCGACGGTGTTACAGCGGAAGTAGCACAGGAAGCAATGGGCTTAGCGGCTCAAAAGCTACCTATCAAAACCAAATTCATTACTAGAAGGGATTTGCAAGCTTAATTTTAAACATAATTTGCAATGGCAAACAAGACATCATACGATTTTAACAAAAGCCTCACGGACATGAACGTTCAGGACCTACAGGCTAAAATTCAAGAAGATCAATTACGATTGAAAAAACTTGAGTTCGCTCACGCGATCTCTCCACTCGAAAACCCGATGAATATTCGCGCGCTTCGTAGAGATATTGCACGTATTAAAACGCAATTGAAGAAAAAAGAAATGGGTATCTAAGAGGGTATCTAAACCATAAATAAAAAACAATGGCTGAAGTAAGAAATTTACGTAAAACGAGAACTGGGCTAGTAACTAGCGACAAAATGGATAAAACCATTACAGTTGCTGTAGAAAGAAAAGTAAAACACCCTATCTACGGTAAGTTCGTAAAGAAAACAACAAAGTTCCACGCACACGACGAAAAGGGAGAGTGCGGTATTGGAGATGTAGTAAAAATAATGGAAACGCGTCCACTTAGTAAAACTAAGCGTTGGAGACTCGTTGAAATTATCCAAAAAGCAAAATAGGCCTTCGGGCTTCATGCTACAAACCGTCCATGAGAAATTATACGGATGTAGCCTCTGAAAAAACATTCTTCTGTCGCTATAAAAGTGATAGATCTAACAGCTAAAAGCTAAAAAAATGATTCAGCAAGAAAGTAGATTGAATGTAGCTGATAACAGTGGTGCAAAAGAAGTCCTTTGTATTAAGGTACTTGGTAACAGTGGTCAAGATTATGCCAAAATTGGTGATAAAATTGTCGTAACTGTTAAACATGCAATCCCTGCAGGCGGTATTAAAAAAGGTACGGTTTCTAAAGCAGTTATCGTGCGTACTAAAAATAAATTACGTCGTAAAGATGGTTCTTATATCCGTTTCGATGACAACGCTGTTGTGTTGTTAAACAATTCAGATGAACCACGCGGTACACGTATTTTTGGGCCAGTAGCTCGTGAACTTCGTGATGCAGGTTACATGAAGATTATTTCATTAGCTCCAGAAGTATTATAATAATAAGTCATTAATAGACGTTTAAGTTAAAAACAATGAGTACAAGATTCAAACCTAAATTCAACATCAAAAAAGGAGATACCGTTGTGGTAATCGCCGGTGATGACAAGGACTTGAAAAAGCCTCGTAAGGTGTTAGAAGTTATTGTAGATAAAGGCCGTGTAGTAGTAGAAGGCGTTAATATCGTTACAAAACATACGAAACCTTCTGCACAAAATACAAAAGGTGGTATCGTTAAAGTAGAAGCACCAATTAACATTAGTAACATCATGTTATGGGATGCTAAAACGAGTCAACCTACCAAAGCTACCCGCACACGCGAGAGTGGTAAATTAGTTCGTGTATCTAAAAAATCAGGGGAGGTAATTAAATAATGAGCACAGTAAAATATACTCCAAGATTAGCAGACAAGTACACTAAAGAAGTGATACCTGCTTTAATGAAAAAGTTTGCGTACAAAACTGTAATGCAGGCTCCTAAATTAGAAAAAATCTGTATCAACCGTGGTGTAAACGGTGCGGTTAACGATAAGAAATTAATTGACATCGCTGTAGATGAACTAAACATGATCACTGGTCAGAAAGCAGTTCCTACCATGTCTAAAAAAGATATCTCAAACTTTAAACTACGTAAGGGTATGCCAATTGGTGCTCGCGTAACTTTAAGAGGCGAAAAGATGTACGAATTTTTGGATCGTTTAGTATCTGTTGCACTTCCACGTGTACGTGATTTCAAAGGTATCAGCGATAAGGCATTTGATGGCCGTGGTAACTACACATTAGGTGTTACTGAGCAAATCATTTTCCCTGAAATCGATATCGATAAAATCACAAAGATTACAGGTATGGATATCACTTTTGTAACAAGTGCGCAAACAAACGAAGAAGCGTATGAGTTATTAAAAGAATTAGGTATGCCATTTAAAGGAACCAAAAAAGAAACTAACTAATTAAAAAAAAACTGGTAGCAGCCGACTTTGTAATAACACAAACACCGGAACCTACTCAAACCCAAATAAATAAAACATGGCAAAAGAATCAGTAAAAGCCAGACAAAGAAAACGCGAGAAGATGGTCGCTAAGTTTGCAGAAAAGCGTGCCGCTTTAAAAGAGGCAGGTGATTATGCAGGATTAGACCTACTTCCTAAAAATGCGTCTCCTGTTCGCTTAAAAAACCGTTGTCAATTAACTGGTCGTCCTAAAGGATACATCAGGTACTTTGGTCTATCAAGAATAATGTTCCGTGATATGGCACTTAACGGAATGATTCCAGGTGTAAAAAAGGCGAGCTGGTAATACCGCTCCTTTTAGTAAACAAATTTTGAACTGATTTAATTTTAATAAAAATGGTAACTGATCCAATAGCAGATTTCTTAACGAGAATTCGTAACGCGCAAATGGCCGGTCACAGAATGGTAGAAATTCCTGCCTCTAATTTAAAAAAGCGTATGACCGAGATTTTATACAATCAAGGTTATGTACTTAAGTATAAGTTTGAAGAAGATAACAAGCAAGGTGTTATCAAAATCGCATTAAAATACGATGAGAATACCAAGCAACCAGCTATCCGCACACTCGAAAGAATTAGCCGTCCAGGTTTACGCCAGTACGCTAAGCCTGCCGAAATCAAACGTGTAATCAACGGTTTAGGTATTGCTATCTTAAGTACTTCAAAAGGAGTATTAACAGACAAGCAAGCTAAGGCTGCAAACGTAGGTGGCGAAGTACTTTGCTACATCTACTAAAATAAATACCGACACTGACAATTATGCTTTTTAGTCGGAGCAGAACACAGTGCCCGGATTCAATTAACAAATTAAAAAACATCGACTATGTCTCGAATTGGTAAAGCCCCGGTTGCAATTCCTTCAGGAGTTACAGTAACGGTAAGCAAAGAAAACGTAGTGACTGTAAAAGGTCCTAAAGGCGAATTAAAAGAAAATGTAGATAGAGATATCATTGTAACAGTTGGTGAAACAGAAGTAGTTGTTTCTCGTCCAACCGAGCAAATCCGTCACAGAGCTATGCACGGTTTATACCGTTCACTCATCAGCAATCTTGTAAAAGGTGTAACTGAAGGTTATAAAAAAGAATTAGAA
>JBEDIY010000099.1:0-5988 GCA_041173245.1 Bacteroidota bacterium
CGCCCCCATCAAAAACCATCAGTGCATGCTCAGTAAAAGACCCCAGCCTTTTGGCACCCACCGCCTCCGGTAACATAGCGCCCCCAGATCCAAAAAGTCTAATTTTATCCGTTGCAATAACGCCACCCGCCGGCAAAAGCCCCATACTATTAAGTGCGGCTACATCTATTTTATAAACACCCCTTGTGGTAATGCCAACCCTTCCCCAAGCACCCTTGCCAAATATACTACCCTGCGCCAACGCCGTATTTTTAAAGCCAACAGCTAAAAAAAGGCCCAAAATCAACCATATGTAGCGCCCGGCTTTACCCATAATACAAGTATAAGAAAGTTTGATGCCAAAGCTACAGATAGCAGGCCACAGGCGTACCTTTCCCTTAAAAAAATCATAAAATAGGGTCAAAAACACCCCTTCAGCCTAAAATCTTAAGCTTTTTGTAACAAGATCGGACCCTCTAGGCCCCTTAAGTTGACCAAAATCTTTTATATTCGCAGAGGTAAATTAGAATCAATTTTTTATTGAATTTATAAGCATATGCAGTTCACAAAAACAATACGCAATCTGGTATTACTAGCTACCCTCACAGGTGCTGCCGTTTCATGTAATCCATTTAAGAAGAAGCCCCAAACTTCTTCAGCTACAGGATGGAATTACAACGACAAATCGATGGGTAATTTTAACGTGCCAAAACCTAAAGACATTAAAGCTGCTCCAGGACTTGTATTTGTACAAGGTGGTACTTTTACCATGGGCGCTGCACAAGAAGACGTAATGGGCGATTGGAATAATATCCAACGCAGAATTACCGTGAACTCATTTTTCATTGATAAAACAGAAGTTAGCAACCTTCACTACCGCGAATATTTATATTGGATGACCAACGTATTTGGTGGCGCCGGTATGGACTCCGTTGTAACAGAAGCTTTACCAGACACACTAGTATGGCGTTCTGAACTTGCTTACAACGAACCAATGGTTGAATATTATTTCCGTCACCCTTCTTACAATAATTTCCCTGTAGTAGGTGTAAGCTGGAAACAAGCCACCGATTATTGTATCTGGCGAACCGACCGCGTAAATGAATTAACCCTCATGAAAAGCAGCTACCTAGATCCTAAAAATCAAATTAAAAAAGAATTAAACGGATCAGGTCAAGATAACTTTAATACCAGAGCTTATTTACTCGGTGAATACCAAGCAACACCTGGTAGAGATGCTACTAAAAAAAGCAATCCTCTAAAAGATGCGCAAGGAAGACCGCGTACCAAAGTAAGTTTTGAAGATGGTATTTTATTTGGTGACTACCGCCTTCCAACAGAGGCTGAGTGGGAATATGCTGCATACGGTTACATCGCTGCTAACCCTCAACGTAAGTCTAAGAATAACAAACGCGGTGAAGAATTAATTTCAAACAAGCAAATTTATGCTTGGAAAAATAACGGTTACGACAACGTTCGTTACACACCAAAAGGTTCTTACCAAGGTTCTATGCTTGCTAACTTTAAGCGTGGCGCCGGTGATAACATGGGTGTGGCTGGTGGATTAAACGATAACGCTGCCATCCCTGCCGAAGTAGTTACTTTCACACCAAACGGATACGGACTATACAACATGTCTGGTAACGTAAGTGAGTGGGTTGCCGATGTGTACCGCCCAATGACTGCACTTGATGGTGACGACTATAATATTTTTAGAGGTAATGAATTCAAGCAAATAGATTTTGCTAGAGGCGAAGGAAATTTAAGAGATGACAAAGGTCGTATCATTTATAAGACCGAATCAGACTCTTCATTAGTGAACCGCAGAAACTATCAAAAAGGATATGCGGTGAACCACCTAGATGGTGACTCTGCAAGTAATGCAGGTTACAGCTACGGTCTAACATCACTTATCTCAGACAAATCTCGTGTGATTAAAGGAGCTAGCTGGAACGACCGCGCATACTGGTTAAGCCCAGGTGCTAGAAGATTTTTAGAAGAAGACCAAAGCACCAACACCATTGGTTTTAGATGCGCGATGAACCACTACGGTTCTTCGGAAGGCACTTCTAAAAAAGCAAAAACTGGTATATTTATGCCAACAAAAAAGAACAAACGTTAAAAAGGAAAGGAAAGGAAAATAAAAAAGAACCATCACTATTAATTTAGTGGTGGTTTTTTTATGCGCATGCGGCGCGTTTATGAAAGAACCGTTTCCATTTGCATGCTCCGCGATCCTTTAATTAATAGTTGTGCATGCGTTGGATTTTTTTCTGTTAACCAGGCCTTAGCCTCTGCGGTTGTTTTAAAATATATAAACTGAGGTGCCGCGTTTTGATGCGCTAAAAAATCATCTCCTACGAGTACTACGTGAGTAAATGTGTTGGATGCAATAAGCTCTAATAGCGCTAAATGCTCCGCTGCTGCGTGCTCGCCCAGTTCCATCATGGCGCCTAACATAACAATTTTATTTTGTCCTGCTAATTTTGCAAAATTTTCGATGGCCACTTTCATGCTACTAGGGTTGGCATTGTAAGCGTCTAAAATAATAGTATTGGTATTCTTTGTTATAAGTTGTGATCTACTATTAGAAGGCGTATAGTTCGCAATGGCATCCACCATTTTATTTTCTGGCACTCCAAAATGTTTTCCAATAGTGAGGGCACACAAAATATTTGGAAGGTTATATGATCCTACTAATTGAGAAGCTATGGTTGCTGTTTCGTTTTCGTTGATGTTTGCGGCTACCGTTAAAAACGGCTCACTACTTTGTATGTTTCCCTTTATATAAGGCACAATGTTTTGTATGCCTGCACTCATCTCATTTAAATAATCGTAACCGGTGTAAACAAATGCAGTGCCCGTATTATTTCGTAAAAAACTATAGAGTTCGCCCTTGCCTTTTTTAACGCCTTCTTCGCCACCAAATCCTTCTAAGTGCGCTTTACCACAATTGCTAATAATACCATGCGTAGGCCTTGCATACAAGCAATAACCTTCAATTTCTTTTTGATGATTGGCACCCATTTCTATCACCGCCATTTGCGCATCTTTTTTAATGCTCAGTATAGTTAGCGGCACACCAATATGGTTGTTTAAATTTCCTTGCGTGGTATAGGTTTTATAATGACTCGAAAGCACGGCATACACCAGTTCTTTTGTAGTGGTTTTTCCGTTGCTTCCAGTAATAGCTATAAATGGAATATCAAAAGTACTGCGGTGGTGGCCAGCAAGTTCCTGTAAAGTAGTTAGCACATCATCCACCACAATCATTTTTGAAAGCTCGGCTTCTTTTTGGGCTTCGTTGTTTCCTTCGAAATAGGTAGCTATAGTCTCAAGTGGTTCATCCACCACACAGTATGCAGCGCCTGTCTCTATGGCTTTAAAAGCAAATGTATTGGCATTAAAATTAGGGCCCTTTAAAGCAAAGAAAAAGTCGTTTGTTGTAAGTTTACGGGTATCCGTTACCACACTCGGATATTGCAAGTAAATGTCATAAATAGCTGAAATGCTCATGCGCCTAACTTTTAAGTGTAACAAATATAGTTTTATTCAGCTGCGTAACAAAAGTCACGTTTCAGGGAAATAATAAACCCGAAATTTGTGTTTAAATCTAATGTTATGATACGTTTACTTCAAAAAATAGACTTTGTACTCGTTATTCGATTAATAATGGGTGGTATGTTTTTAGTAATTGCCTGGCAGTTTAAAGACTGGATGCCCGCCATTTTTGGTGTACTCATAATTGTTATTGGCATCTATTCATCTAAAACAAAAACGGGCTGCGGTTACGGCGGCGGAAGCTGTTCAATCAAAAATTAAGAAGGTCACAATTAAGTTACCTTTGCACCACTATTAAATAAGCTGCACTATGGCTACCAATAAAAAAAAGTACTTTTTAACCGCTGCACTTACCAACAAATGTCCCCGTTGCCGAGAAGGTAATATTTTTAAAAGCCAACAAGCCTATAAATTTAAAACCAACACAGACATGCACGAGCACTGTCCGGTTTGTGGTCAACCCACCGAAATAGAAGTAGGTTTTTATTATGGCACAGGCTATGTAAGCTATGCCTTATCGGTTGCATTTATTGTATCCACTTTTGTAGCCTGGAAGGTTTTAATAGGCATGACATTTGACATAGACGATAACCGCATATTTTACTGGATGGGAACGGCTTTTGTGCTACTCTTTGCAGTGCAGCCACTCCTCATGCGGCTGTCCCGCTCTTTATGGCTCAGCTTGTTTGTAAGCTACGATCCAGATTGGAAAAAATAAAAGAGGCCCCGATAAATCGGGGCCTCTTCAGTAAACAAACTTTATAAAAATCTAATCAGAACTAGTTGTTATTAAAACGAGTCCAACCTTTCCACCAAAATGCGTTAACACCAGCAGCATCACAAGCACCTCTGAAAGTAACAACATCAAAACCAGAAGTTAAAGCTGGATCCGTGAATCTAGCACCAGTTAAAATTGGTTGGTACCCACTAGATCCACCAAATGGTAAAAAGTCAGGAGCAGCATAATTAAATGGAGCAATTAACTTAGCATCAGATACATTTGTTAACACTGTATTTGAGAAAGTAGATTTAGAAAATCTTGCTACAACAGAATCACGATTCCACAAGCTAGCATTAGCAGAAGAAGGAGACCATGCGTATGAAGTAACATCTGTTCCATTTACATTTCCGCAACCAGCAATAGTATTAAACTTGAAACGATTAGTGCTATCCATGATGTTTAATTCTTGTGCACGACCTCTACTTGCATCAATCAAAATACCTTGAGGCCAACCTAAAATTACAGAGTTGTAAATAGAGATACCTGTATTTCTTCTAACGTGCGCAGCTGCTAAGTATAAGCTGTTACCATTGTTGGCAAGCGTAGCTCTTGGGCCAATTAAGGTAAGGTTTGAGAATACCGCTTTAGTTTGAGGAGTAGATGTACCAGATCCATTAGCATCGTTATCTGATTCAAAAGCTTCTGAACGAGAGATATCGGCGATGGTAGAATCTCTTAAAACAATACCAAACTGTACTTTACCACTATAACCATTATCAGAGTCAAAATCATCATCCTGTGTTTTATAGGCAATAAGGTGCTTACAGTTTACAGTACCACCAAACCACTCAAATGCATCATCTTTTGCATAAGTAACTTGAACGTAATCGATAATTGTACCGCTACCAACACCAGCCATGGTTAAGCTATTAATTTCTTTATCGGGTTGGTATGCGTAACCAGCATACTCAATTCTTACATAACGTAAAATACCTGAATTATCGGCAGGGTTAGGGGTAGCACCGCCACCAGCTAAACCATCACCAAATGAATTATTAACACCACCTTCAACTTCTAAGATACCTGGACCACCGCCAGTACCAGTAAAGGCAGTATTAACTGGTGCTTTACCACAAATTACAATACCACCCCAGTCACCAGAACGAGGTACTGGAGAATTAGAAGTAAATACAATTGGTTTTTCTTGTGTACCATCAGCAACAATTTTAGCACCACGCGTAATAACAAGCGTAGCAACTGAAGTACCTGTGTAGTCACCTTTAACAGTAACACCTGGTTGAATGGTCATGGTTGCGTTGTTAACCATGTAAACGATACCACTTAAGATGTAATTGTTACCTTCTCTTAAAACGGTATCCTTATCGATACGACCTTTAAGAACAATAGTTTGTACACCAGGAGTAGTAGGTGGTGCAACTACTGTTGAACCTCCACCGTCCATTTCAATTTTTCTACAACTTGTAGCGATTAATGCAACGAAAGCTGCTGCTAACAAAACCGATTTTTTCATTTTATTTTTTTTTAAAAATTTTTATAAAGTATTATAAAGAGTATGAGAAACTGATTCCAATATTCGTACCTGTTTGACGGCTTAAACGGAATGGATCTTTTGCTTTATCCAAATTGTTATTGCCATCTGGGTTTTGGTAGAAATATAATGTTTGGTTTAAAATATCTTGAACGTTTAATCTTAATTCTGCTCTGTT
>JBEDIY010000100.1:0-28496 GCA_041173245.1 Bacteroidota bacterium
ATAGTATTTGTATGGGTGATGTGGTAAACTTTACAGACCAGTCTGATGGCAAATCAAGCCCTATCAATAAATGGGTATGGGATCTAGGGCAATCAGATGCATCGAGTGTTCAAAACCCTAACAAACGCTTTAGAGACTCTGGTATTTTTACCATCAAACTATACGGTTTTAATGGACAAAACTGCGTGAGTGATACCATTGGTAAAACAGTTACTTCCTTCCCGTATCCGCACCTCAAATTAGGACCCGATTTTAAAATACTAGAAGGCGGCACCTCGCTTATTAGACCCGCTTTTGTATTTGGCAATAACCTTACCTATAAGTGGAAGCCAGCACTTTATTTAAACAGTGATACGGCAGCTGTGCCACGCACCACGCCACTTGGCGATGTTACGTACATACTAGAACTAACTGGGCAGGGCGGCTGCATGGTAACCGATGATATATTTATTAAACTATTACTCGCACCAGAAGTACCCAATGCCTTTTCTCCAAATGGGGATGGTATTAACGATAACTGGGTAATTAAATACCTAGAAAGTTACCCAGGTGCTACCATTGATGTGTACAACAGATACGGACAACCCGTGTTTAAATCGG
Organism: Bacteroidota bacterium; assembly: GCA_041173245.1. GTDB lineage: Bacteria > Bacteroidota > Bacteroidia > Chitinophagales > Chitinophagaceae > Sediminibacterium. Next base: position 601 of record JBEDIY010000100.1, read on the forward strand.
TGGGGTATGATAACCCTTGGAATGGACAATACAACGGAAGCCCTTTACCCATTGGTACTTACTACTATATTATCAATCCTAAAAATGGAAGAAAAATAATAACTGGTTCGGTGACCATATTAAAATAGTGAACATGAAAAAAACAATATTCATTGCCCTTGTTTTATTGTTGCCGCTCATAAATATGGCGCAACAACGTCCTTATTATACGCAGTATATTCTAAACAATTTTTTAATTAATCCAGCACTTGCTGGTATAGAAAATTATTGGGATGTAAAAACCTCACACCGTATTCAGTGGCAGGGTGTACAAGATGCACCTGTTACTACTTATTTAACTTTTCAAGGGCCGCTTAAAAAACAAGGGTATGCTTCTGCAAATCCAACCAGCATGTCTGCACCTGGAGACAATCCGAGAGGAAGAGCATACTGGCAAAATTATCAAGCGCCTGAACCTCACCACGGTGTTGGCTTTACCGTAATTAACGATCAAACAGGACCATTAAATAGATTTGCAGCATATGGTACATACGCATATCATAGAGGTATAGCGGCGCAAACTACTTTATCATTTGGCGTGTCTGCAGGGATGACCAATTTAACGTTAAACACCAGTAAATTAAATTTTGGCAATACCGTAATTGATCCTGCAGTAGGAACGAGTGGACTTATCAATACCATTAAACCAGATATCAGTGCGGGTTTATGGTTGTACGCTAACAATTACTTTGTGGGCTTATCGGCACAACAAATTGTACCTCAAAACATCGCTTTCTCAGACAACAAAGTATACCTAACACAAGGCAAACTGGTGCCGCATATATTTTTAAGTGCTGGATATAGAATACAAGTTTCTGAAGACGTAAGTTTATTACCATCTACACTTCTCAGATACATCAGTCCATTACCAATTGGAATGGATATCAATGCAAAACTCATGTACCAAGATTTAATTTGGTTTGGAGGCTCTTACCGTTTTAAAGAAGGGTATGCAGGTATGGTTGGATTTAATGTTAACAATAGTATTAACATTGGATATTCTTACGACTTTGTTACTTCATCATTAAATACGGTGAGTAGAGGTACGCATGAAATTCTCATTGGATTTCAGATAGGCAATAAATATGGTGATTGGTGTCCTAAGAATTTGTGGTAGTAGGTTCCGATAAATAATCGATGAGTAAAGCTTTATCATCATCAAATAACGCTAGAAGTATTTGTTTTACTTTAAATTCCTTTGCCTGGTCTTTGGTATAATTTGCTTTGTAAATATGCTGCTTAGTAGTAATATCTCTTTTTACAATACCTTTTTCAAACATAATCTGCATGAGTTTTAAAGTAGTGGTATAACCTGTTTTTGAAGCCAACTTTTCATGTACTTTTTTTACAGTTGCAGATCCTTCCTGCCATAGTACAGATAATATGTCAAACTCTTTTTCTGTTGGTTTTATATATTTTCCCATAGCAATAATTGAATTACAATAGTACAAAAAAAATCCCTCCAAAATAGGAGGGATTTAAAATCGAATACTTTATAAATTATTCTTTAATTGCCATTTTAGTATGCAAATAAGTTTTGTACTTTTCATTTTGTTCTGGCGTAAGCGCTTTGCCATTGACAGAGATATTGCCATTTTTAACTTCAATTTTTACATTGTCTTTTGGTGCTAAACCATCTTCTTGTAAAGCTTGAACTAGTGTTTTTGAATCTGCAGAAATAGTAACTGTATTTGCAGTATCAATAGCATTAGCAGAAGTATCCGTGCTAATAATAGACATTTCTATGGTTTGCGATTTAACAGTGGCACTAGATGTTGGGTGCATTTTAGCAAGCGTTGGCGCAATTACTAAAGATACAATTGACATCAGTTTAATTAAGATGTTCATAGATGGACCTGATGTATCCTTAAATGGATCACCCACCGTATCACCCGTTACAGATGCTTTGTGTGGTTCAGATTTTTTATAGAACATCTCACCATTAATTTCAACACCTTTCTCAAAAGATTTTTTTGCATTATCCCAAGCACCACCTGCGTTATTTTGGAAAATTCCCATTAACACACCACTTACAGTAGCACCGGCTAAAAAGCCACCTAATGCTTCAGGGCCTAATAAAAATCCTACCAATAAAGGAGAAATAATTGTGATAGCACCAGGCAACATCATTTTTTTAAGAGATGCTTCTGTAGAGATTGCCACACACTTGTCGTATTCTGGCTTACCTGTACCTTCCATAATACCAGGAATGGTACGGAACTGACGACGAACTTCTTCCACCATACTCATAGCTGCTTCACCCACCGCTCTGATTGCTAAAGAAGAGAAGATAAAAGGTATCATACCACCTACAAATAAAGCAGCTAATACATCTGCTTTGTAAATATCGATGTGCTGATTATCAGGCATTGCAACGCCCACAAACGCAGCAAATAATGCAAGTGAAGTTAATGCGGCAGAAGCAATGGCAAAACCTTTACCACTAGCAGCTGTTGTATTACCTACCGCATCTAAAATATCTGTTTTTTCACGAACCTCGGCAGGTAACTCACTCATTTCAGCAATACCACCTGCGTTATCTGCGATTGGACCAAAAGCATCAATCGCAAGTTGCATACCAGTTGTTGCCATCATACCTGCGGCAGCAATTGCCACACCATATAAACCTGCACAATAGAAAGAACCAAAGATACCAGCAGCTAATACTAAAATTGGTAAGAAGGTAGACTCCATACCAATTGCTAAACCACCAATAATATTAGTTGCATGACCCGTGCTAGATTGTTTAATAATACTTAACACAGGACGCTTACCCATTGCTGTGTAATATTCAGTAATAACACTCATTAATACACCTACAACAAGACCTACACCAATCGCACCAATTACACCATTTCTTGTAAATTCTAAACCACGTAAGTACATTGTTTCAGGCAATACATTTCCTACTAAGAAATAACATACCACTGCTGTTAAAACCATAGAACCATAGTTACCCATGTTGAGTGCATTTTGCACTGTAGCTGTATTTAAACCTGCCTTTTCACTGATCCTTACAAATAGAGTTCCGATGATTGATAAAATAATACCAATACCGGCAATTAACATCGGTAATAAAATAGGAGATAAGCCACCAAAAGCATCCACGAGTGGAGATTTGTTTGCACCTGTAACTTCTTGACCAAGTACCATCGTAGCAAGAACTGTTGCAACATAAGAACCAAATAAATCGGCACCCATACCTGCAACGTCACCAACGTTGTCACCAACGTTATCTGCAATTGTTGCAGGATTACGAGGATCATCTTCTGGAATACCAGCTTCTACTTTACCTACTAAATCTGCTCCAACGTCTGCAGCTTTGGTATAAATACCACCACCTACACGCGCAAATAAAGCAATAGATTCAGCACCTAAAGAAAATCCAGTTAAAATTTCTATCGTACGTAACATTCCTTCTGCATCACCATCTGGAGAGAAGAAATGTTTTAAAATTAAAAACAAACCACCTAAACCTAATACAGCTAAACCAGAAACACCCATACCCATTACAGATCCACCTGTAAAAGAAACTTTAAGTGCACGTGATAAACTTGTTTTAGCTGCTTCTGCAGTACGAACGTTTGCTTTAGTAGCAACCTTCATACCAATGTAACCAGCAGTTGCACTAAACACAGCACCAATTACAAATGCAATAGAAATACTCCAATGGCTAGATTCATTAGAATTTGCCATGAAACCTAACAATAAGGCCACGATTACAACAAAGTAACCGAGGATCTTCCATTCTGCTTTTAAGAATGCCATAGCACCTTCAGCAATGTAGTCACTGATTTCTTTCATTCTTGGGTTACCAGCATCTTGCTTAGATACCCATAAAAATTTAACGAGTGTGTAAAGGAGACCTATAAGTCCCATCGCCGGAACGGCATAAAACAACATGTTGTTCATAATCGATTGGATCTAGTAAAAAAAAGATTTTAAAAGTCTGCAAAAATAAGGGTAATTGACTAAAAATCACCCAAATTGCTACCCTGTTTGTATAAGTTTTTGGTTCAAATATTTAACTATTCGGCAACGGAGGTTGTATCGGAACCAGCCAAAAAGGAAGCAGCTATGTTCTTGGCTTTGTATATATTACGGTTAAATCTATTTCCTAATACGATAATAGTGGCCGTATCCTTGATAAAACGGCTAAACACTGAATTATTGCCATGCCACCAACCATTGTGGTAAATGATTTTTTGATCTGGCTGGTTCAGCATACGCCATCCAAGCCCATAATTATGTATCGAAGGCCGATCATTGCTATTTGGCAAAAAAGCCAATTGTAAGGTTGTTTGGCTAATAAAACTGCCCTGATAAAGGGCTTTATCCCACAATAAAAGGTCGCGAACAGTACTATATATATTTTTATCTCCATATATACAGTCAAACTTTTCAAGTAAATAAGGTTTATTATTCGGGTAGTAAGAAGGTTGATAACGTGCTATGTCCTTTTGCGCAAAAACATAACTATGCACCATACCTAAAGGGGTAAATATGTTGTCTTTTATATAAGTAGGGTAGTCTTTACCCGATAATTTTTCTATAATGAGGGCAAGAAGGGCATAATTGGTATTTGAATAACTAAACGCTCTGTTAGCACCAAATACAACAGTAGGCTTGTATTTGATCATAAAATCGAGCATATCCTGATTGTTCACAAGACCGGGCTTTACAATAACTGGTAATTTGATGGTACGATATTTTTTGATCCACCTGCCTTTTTTACCTTTTACTTTATAAGATTGCACCTGTTTATCTACCATAAAGTAGGCATAATTATTTAAGCCACTACGGTGGTTTAGGAGCATACGAACGGTAATTTCTGAGTACGGGAACCCAGGTAAATAATTGTCTACTGTTTTTTCTAAATCAATTTTTCCATCCTCCCATAACTTTAAAATAGCCATGGCAGTAAAGGTTTTAGAGGTAGAAGCAATATGAAAAGGGCTGGTAGGGGTGATAGGGGACTTAGACTTTACATCATATAGTCCCTGATAATCCTCAAATAAAATTTCTCCATTTTTAGCCACTAAAATAGACCCACTAAAGCCTCTCTTACCCAAAATATTTTGGTAAGCCTCTCTTATTTTGCCAGCATATAATTCTTTGGTGGCAGGATCCATTACCGAAAAAATATAGGGCTTTGATGGGATTGGCTTAGGCTTAGCACCACAGGCTATTAAACCAATGAAAAAACAAAAAGCATATAAATATTTAGCAACCATATGTTAGTTTTCTATAAAAGCTAAAATATTACATAAAAGCATTCGAGACGCAAACGTGAATAACTGTTGCGCAAACCAAACTTTCTACACACAATTGCTTAAATTTGCCAACATGAGCAAGCAAGCATTAACCAGTTTCCCTAAAGAGAAAATTAATATTTTATTCCTTGAAAATATAAGTGAAAAGGCTGTCCAACAATTCAAGCAAAATGGATATGCCAATGTTAAAAAAATAGCTGGTGCACTTAGCGAAGATGAACTCATTAAAGAAATTAAAGACGTTCATTTAATAGGCATACGTTCAAAAACACAAATCACGCCAAAAGTTTTAGCTGCTGCAAAAAAGTTACAAGCCATTGGATGTTTTTGTATTGGCGTCAACCAAGTTGATATTAAAGCCGCTTCCAAAAAAGGTGTAGTGGTATTTAATGCACCCTATAGTAATACAAGAAGTGTTGCAGAACTTGTAATTGGAATTTCCACAATGCTCATTCGTCGAATTTCAGATAAAAACATCGCTGCGCACAAAGGCATTTGGTTGAAAGAAGCCAAAGGCAGTTTTGAACTACGTGGAAAAACGATCGGGCTTGTGGGTTATGGAAATATTGGATCGCAAGTAAGTGTTTTAGCCGAAGCCATCGGTATGAAAGTGATGTTTCATGACACAGAAACAAAACTCCCACTTGGTAACGCAGTACCTGCAAAAAATTTAAAAGAATTACTAAGTGCTTCAGATATTGTTTCATTACATGTACCTGAAACATCACAAACAAAAAATTTAATTAATAAAACGAACCTTAAATATTTTAAAAAAGGTGCATTGTTATTAAACTATGCAAGGGGAGAAGTGGTGGACTTAAAAGCTTTAGCAGAAGCCATTAAAGACGGGCTTATTGGCGGTGCAGGCATCGATGTTTTTCCAGTAGAACCAGAAAAAAATGGAGATGCATTTACCACACCACTACAAGGGTTACCCAACGTTATTTTAACACCGCATATTGGTGGTTCCACCGAAGAAGCACAACAAAATATTGGTGAAGATGTAAGCATTAAATTATTTCAATACCTAGAGCGTGGTATCACCAATGGTTCCCATTCTGTTCCATCCATTGCATTACCACCTGTAGATGGTGCGCACAGAATATTACACATGCACAACAATGTACCTGGTGTATTAAGTGCTATTAATACGGCACTTTCTAAAAACAACATCAATATTGTTGGTCAGTATTTAAAAACAAATGAAGAAATTGGATACGTTGTTTTAGATGTAGATACTAAATTATCTAAACGCGCATTGGAACTTTTAAAAGAAGTAAAAGAAACCATAAAGGTTCGAATGCTATACTAATTTATTGTCGTTTATTTAAGCGATAGCAGCAATCATGTTTCTAATATCTGCTGCATCGATTAGCATGTTTTGTAAATTTTCTTGCATCGATTCTTTTGCAAATTGCATATTAGTGGGCACCACTTTTCTTGCCGACGAATGAAATTCTTTTGCCTTAGTCACTGTTTTAATAGTAGCTATATTATTTCCTCTGACACCGCTGCCTGGCATGATAATAATAGTATCACCCGCTTCCTTTACAAGTGTTTGTAATAAATCTAATGCATCTGGTGCACTAGGAACTTGACCACTGGTTAAAATTCTTTTACAACCCGTTTCAATAATATCATGTAAGCCTTTTATAGGATCATTGCACCTATCAAACGCACGATGAAACGTAACAGCCATAGGTTCGGCAAGTTGTACAAGTTCTTTGGTGCGCAGTTTATCGATACTGCCATCGGGTAACAATAAACCAATTACAACACCCCCAAAACCAAGTTCTTTACATATGCGTATATCGTTTTTCATAACTTCAAACTCTGCACTGGTGTATAAAAAATCACCACCACGGGGTCTAATAATAGGGAAAACAGGAATTAAAATTGTTTTTGCTACAACAATTAGGGTGCCATACGATGGGGTAGTACCACCCTCATTTGGATTTTCACAAAGCTCTAAACGGTTGGCACCAGCGGCTTCTGCAGCAATGGCAGATTCAATATTAAAAACAGCAACTTCAAGCATGGATCTATAATTTGTACGCGTAAAATTAAAGTATGTGTTTACCGTCCACTAAAAAATTAGCATCATCTGCAGTACAAACAGCAAAGTTGAAACCTTTTTGAATACAGTAACCACCATATTCACCACGCTTATTAATAGCAATAAATCCAACCTGAATATCACGCGCTTTATCACCTTTAATTTTTATAATTCTTTCAACCGCTTTCTTACAAGCCTCCTCGGGAGAATTACCCATACGCATCAGTTCAACCACTAAATGCGAACCACAAATACGAATCACATCTTCACCTTGACCGGTTGCAGTTGCAGCACCCACTTCATTATCTACAAATAAACCAGCGCCAATGATAGGAGAATCCCCAAGACGTCCACGCATTTTAAAACCCATGCCAGATGTCGTACAACTGCCGCTTAAATTTCCATTGGCATCTAATGCCACCATACCAATGGTATCATGGTTCCAGTTGCCATCATCTAATTTTTTAGGTGCAAAGGCTGTTTGTGATTTTAAATTGTTACCCGAGTTTTCGATATTGATAACAGGCTTGTATTCACTTTTTTCAAGCCATTTTTTATAAGAACGCTCAGCGTCCGGAGATAATTTTTCAGATTCTAATGGAAATCCTTCGGCTACAGCAAATTGTTGCGCACCAGAACCAACGAGCATTACATGGGGCGTTTTTTCCATAACACGTCTGGCCACAGATATCGGATGCTTGATCCGCTCCAAAAATGCCACAGAGCCACAATTTGCAAACTCATCCATGATACAGGCATCGAGTGTAACATAACCGTCTCTGTCCGGATTTGCCCCAAGACCCACACAACAGTTTTGGCTGTTTTCGGTTACCATCACACCTTGTTCAACAGCATCTACAGCACGACCGCCATTTTTTAATACCGCCCAAGCGGCTTTATTGGCGTTTAAACCTTCAGCCCAAGTAGAAATTACAATGGGCTTTTTACTAGCCGGATTACTTGACTTATTTGTAAAGCTAGAAAATGTTAGGGCTGATAAACCAAGGGAACTGAGTTCTAAAAATTTGCGTCGTTGTAACATGGAGGTAAATTATGTTAGGGTATAATGAGATTCAAATATAACCAATATAGACCCAAACTTGATTAGCCAATGATTCGTCGATATTGACAGCTTAAGCCTGATTTAGATCCAATATTATATCCTATAATTAATATTATGTTAAATAGATACTTGAAACAAAGAAAGCTTCTAGTCTATGTCTGCAAAATTAAATGGCTTAATATTGTGTATGCATATTTTGATTGTAAACAATACCTCTATCCCGGTTCATAAATACGGCGGTACCGAAAGAGTTATTTGGTGGCTTGGTAAAGCACTGGTTCAGAAAGGTCATCAGGTTTCTTATTTAGTGGCACCAGGATCTAGTTGTGAATTTGCAAATGTGTATAGCTACAACGAATCGGTTCCGTTTAATACGCTCATTCCTTCAGGCATTGATGTGGTGCATTTAAACCATCATGTAAACGAAATTCCAAATATCCCCTATATCCAAACCATGCATGGCAACTTGAATCATGCCATGGAATTAGATCTAAACACGGTATTTGTGTCTAAAAATCATGCATCCCGTTTTGGATCAGTGTGTTATGTTCACAATGGCATTGACCCGATGGATTATGGAACTCCTATTTTAAATAGAGATGTTGTCAAAAACTATTTTCACTTTTTAGGTGACGCTGCTTGGCGCGTAAAAAACGTTAAGGGAGCCATTCAAATAACCAAACTAGCCCACCAAAAATTAAGGGTTGTTGGTGGTGTTCGTTTTAATTTTAACCAGGGCATTCGTTTAAGTTTTGATACCCATGTTAGATTTGATGGCATGCAAGGTGGCGCAGAAAAAAATGAGATTATTAAATATAGCAAGGGTCTTATATTTCCGGTACGCTGGCATGAACCCTTTGGACTGGCACTTATCGAAAGTTTATATTTTGGATGTCCGGTATTTGGTACCCCCTATGGTTCACTTCCTGAAATTGTTATACCCGAGGTTGGGTATTTAACAACAACAGCAGCATCATCAGCATTAGAGTTAGCTGATGCTGTTGGAGATATAAATAGTTACAGTAGAAAAACTTGTCACGAATATGTGATGGATAAATTTACACATATTCAAATGTCGGCGTCTTATATACGCCTCTATGAAAAAGTATTGAATGGTGAAAAATTAAACCCCAAGGCCCCTATTATTCAATCCATTCAACCCGATAAGTTTTTACCGTTTAACTAAAGATGTAATTAGTTGCCAAACGAATTTTGTAAGGCATCAAACTCTTTATATTTAGCTTCGTACATATCAAACTTTTGTGGATCCTTGCCTCTAAATTTATTTCTTTTAACCTCGTATAAATTAGCAAGGTAACGCGCACAATTGTTTAATAAATTATTGTCTCTTTTAGAACGATCTGTTTTATCTTTTAATGCCAAATAAGATTTTTCTAGAGCATCAATTGAGATATCAATATTTTTTTGAACTTCAATATCAATGTTTGCATTGAGCTGTTTTAATGGAGCCTGCGCAGCAGCTAATTTATCAGCTGCCGCTTTATTAACAGCTGCTTTAGCTTGTGGTGTTTTTGCAGCTGCTTTTTTAGCAGCAAACTCCTCTTCGTTTGCGGTACTAATAGCACGAAGCGCTATAATATTTGAACTCACCCTATCATCATACTCACCAAAAATATTGTAATAAATTACCCCTACGTTATATATAGCAGCAGCATTTGCATTGTTTAATTGGAATGCTTTCTTAAATGCATCGGCGGCTTTAAGGGTATATTTGATTTGTGTTAAACTATCTAAATCTTTTTCTTTGTTTTTAACATTAATAAACAAATCACCAAACTGTAAATATTTTTTATCGGTTAATTTTCCAGCAGCATCTTCTGTGTCATACAAAGAAGTTTTTTTAGCTAAATCATAATTGGTGTCAATAAAGTCAACTTCATAATCATCCCAAACTTCTTTAGGGTAAACTTCTTTACCTAAACCTAGATACTTAAAAAATGATGGTTCGTTATTTGTTTTAGTATAGTGTTGTACTAGAAAACGATATAAATCCAAATAGATCGCTTCGTTTACTTTACTATCTGCAAGCCTTCCATAATATTTAGCGGCATCGTCCATTTGATTGGCATTCTGAAACGCATAACCAGCATATAAAAGTGCAGTAGTATCCATTGTTAAAGTTGGAGAAGCTGCCCATTTATTTTGAATAATGATATCGATGTAGTAGATCGCTTTAACAAAATTTTCGGCGGCTGGTAACCAAGATTTATCGTTGAAAACATTTACACCTGATTGAAAATAAGTAGCATACATATCAAAATATGGTTCTACCCCACCCAACTCTTTTATTTTAGCAAACCCTGCATCCATTGATGCATATTTTTCTAAAGCAGCAGCAGCTACTTCACCTGCATTGGGATATTTTTTACTAGTTGTTGCATCTTTAAAAAGAGCAGCATAGATTTTAGCCTGATAGTAATAAAATTCAGCTTTATCTTTTGTTTTAGGATCATTGGCAAGTTTATCTACTTCGGTTTTTGCCTCTTCCCATTTTAAAATACCAACAGAAATTTTTAACTTTTTGAAGTCTTGTGCAATTGATGTTTGCGCCACAGCAGCAAATAAAAGCACTAATAAAATCTTCTTCATAACTGGAGTTTTATTAAATTATAAATTAATTAGTAATTGTATTATCAGATTCACCTTGTACATCAGTAGCGGCATCATCAGAACCAGGTTGGCTATCTGAAGCGTCAATTGGCGCATCAGCATCCGGTGTAGCAGATTCTGCACCTTCAATGCCTTCAACAACAATATCTTCTTCAGTCTCTTCAATTTGAGAAATAGCAGCAATTTCATCACCTTCATCAATTCTGATGAGTTTAACGCCTTGTGTTGCTCTTCCCGCCTCTCTGATATCTTGAATACCGGTACGAATGGTTACACCAGATTTACAAGTAATGATTAAGTCTTCCTTTTCTGTAACATATAAGATACCAACTAGGCTACCGGTTTTATCGGTAACATTAATTGTTTTTACACCCTTACCACCTCTATTGGTAATTCGGTATTCATCTATTTGTGTACGCTTACCATATCCTTTTTCACTTACAACTAATATAGTGCGGGTAGCATCTTCTTTGTTCACACAAATCATACCAACTACTTCGTCTTTTTCGTCGTCTACTTCGATACCAGTTACACCAATGGCACCACGACCGGTAGCACGCACTTTAACTTCTTCGAACCTGATAGCACGACCAGATTTTAAAGCCAACATAATTTCTGAAGCACCATCTGTCATGCGCGCTTCTAGTAATTCATCGCCTTCATTGATGGTAATTGCATTTACACCATTTGCTCTTGGTCTACTAAAATCTTCAAGTGAAGTTTTTTTGATGATCCCTTTTTTGGTACAGAGTATGATGTAGTGATTTTGAACAAAATCTTTATCCGATAATTTTTTAACCTCGATAATTGCTTTTACTTTATCGTCTGGGGGAATTTGAATCAGATTTTGAATAGCACGTCCTTTAGATTGTTTTTCACCTTCAGGAATTTCATATACACGGAGCCAGAAGCATCTACCCTTTTCGGTAAAGAACATCATGGTATCATGTGTAGATGCTACAAATAAATGTTCTACATAATCTTCCTCTCTGGTTTTTGAACCTACCGCACCCCTACCGCCACGTCTTTGTTGACGGTACTCGGTAGCAGACGTACGCTTGATATAACCTAAATGAGAAATGGTGATCACCACATCTTCATCTTCAATTAAATCTTCGATGCGCATTTCATCGGCGAGGTATTGTATTTCACTTTTACGCGCATCACCAAATTTTTCTTTTACTTCAAGTAATTCAGTTCTGATAAGTGCATAACGCAATACCTCTGAAGCAAGTAATTCCTTTAAGCCTTTGATGGTGTTAATTAAACCATTGAATTCTTCAATGATTTTATCATGCTCCATACCCGTTAAACGTTGTAAACGAAGTTCCAATATTGCTTTTGCTTGGGCTTCCGATAAACCATTTTCTTGTTTGTATAGCTCCCTGGTTACTTCATCAAACATTTCTTGTTTGAGCATCCAGCGTTCTTCTTTACTACGCGCTATTAAAGTATCTTTTGCTTCGTCGGGTGTGCGGCTAGCTCTAATAAGTGCAATCACTTCATCTAAATGATCAAGCGCTTTTAAATAGCCTTCTAAAATATGCGCACGCTCTTCTGCTTTTCTTAATTCAAACTTTGCTCTTCTAATAACAACATCCATTCTAAAGTCGACGAACTCTACAATCAAATCGCGGAGATTCATGATTTTAGGTTTGCCTTTTGTTAAGGCAACGTTGTTAACACCATAACTAGTTTGTAGTTCGGTAAATTTATAAAGTTGATTGATAACAACCTGTGCAACCGCATCACGCTTTAAATCAAGTACAATACGTGTTCCTTCACGCTTGTTACTTTCATTGTTAACGTTAGAAATTCCTTCGATGGTTTTATCATTAACCAGTTGACCAATACGGTCCGTTAAATTATCACGGTTTACTTGATAAGGAACTTCTGTAATTACGATTTGCTCACGACCACTTTGCTTGGTGTCTACTTGGCATTTACCACGGAGTACAACCCTGCCTCTACCAGTAAGCAAACCTTGTCTAACACCTTCCATACCAAAAATCACACCACCGGTTGGAAAATCTGGCGCTTTAACATGTGTGATTAATTCTTCTACAGCAATGTCGCGGTTGTCAACGTAAGCAACACAACCATCAATAACTTCGCTTAAGTTATGCGGCATCATATTGGTAGCCATACCTACGGCGATACCTGAAGAACCATTTACCAAAAGTTGCGGAATACGCGTTGGTAAAACAGTTGGTTCTTTTAATGAATCATCAAAGTTGAGTTGAAAATCAACGGTATCTTTTTCGATATCGTCAATCATCGCTTCTGCAATTTTTTGAAGGCGGGCCTCTGTATAACGCATAGCAGCTGGTGGATCACCATCTTGGTTACCAAAGTTACCCTGACCATCTACAAGCGTATAACGCATGGTCCAATCTTGCGCCATACGAACAAGGGTATCGTAAATAGATGCATCACCGTGTGGGTGAAATTTACCCATTACTTCCCCTACTATACGCGCAGATTTTTTATACGGCTTGTTGAAATTATTACCAAGCTCATTCATGGCAAATAAAACCCTGCGGTGAACAGGTTTAAAACCATCACGTGCATCAGGTAACGCACGTCCAACAATCACAGACATCGAGTAATCGATGTACGCTGTTTTCATTTGTTCTTCGATATTAACCTGTATAATTCGGTCGTTATCGGAGGTTTGTTCTGGGATCAAATTTTCTTCCATAATATCTAGTCTATAAACGTATCTGCATCAAGAGTTTAACCCACTTTATCAGTGGCTTACGAAGATACTTTTTTAAATACGGAAATAGACTAAAAAGGGCCTCAAAAAAGGGGTGTTTTATCCACAATTTTACACACAAAATGTAGGTAAATAAAGGGGTAAAAATGGCCTATGGAACCTGAACCCATTCGTAATCCAGTTGACGCTTGTCTAAATTGGCCGCAATGACCTTTATAAACACTTTATCGCCCATTTTAAAGCTGCGTCCACTCCTTTTACCTACAAGGCTATAATCAGACTCTATATGCCTAAAATCGTCAAATTCGGAGAGGCCAACAATGGATACCAGACCCTCACATTTATGGGCCAGGGTTTCTACCCAAAAACCAAAGCTAGAAACACCACTTACCACACCTTCAAAAGTGTCACCAATATAATCACGCATGTACTCTACTTGCTTATATTTATTAGAAGCTCTTTCACACTCCATCGCAGCACGTTCACGATCGGAACTTTGCTTACATTTTTCTTCCATTTTTTTATCTACCACAGGCTTATTGTCAAGCACTGTTTGAAGCACGCGGTGCACAAGTATATCGGGGTATCTTCTAATGGGTGATGTGAAGTGACAGTAAAAATCGAAAGCAAGTCCGTAGTGACCAATATTTTGTGTGGAATAAACGGCTTTAGCCATGGTTCTAATACCGAGTTGCTCTAGCACATGTTGCTCCGGTTTACCTTTTGCATCTTCTAACAACTGGTTAAAACTTGCAGAAATTTTTTCGGGTGAACTGGCATCAAAACCATGCCCGTATTTTTTTGCATACTGTACAAAAGGTGCCAATTTTTCAGGATCTGGTTGATCGTGAATACGATATGGAAAAGGTAATGCTTGTTTATTGATCTGAATTTTAGAAATATTTTCGGCTACCGTTTTATTGGCAAGGAGCATAAATTCTTCAATTAATTGGTGCGCTGGTTTACTTTCTTTGACCGTTATACCAATGGGTTTGGCATTTTCATCAAGAGTAAAACGAACTTCTTGTGAAGAAAAATTAATGGCCCCTTTTTTAAACCTGGCTTGTCTAAATTTTTGTGCAAGGTTATGAAGCAGTAAAATATCTTCGACATTCTCCCCTTCACTCGTATCAATAATGGTTTGTACATCTTCGTAGGCATAACGCTTATCTGAGTGTATAACGGTGCGGCCAAGCCAGTACTGTTTTACATGTGCTTCATCGTTAATTTGAAAAATGGCTGAAAAGGTAAATTTGTCTTCGTTGGGACGAAGCGAACATAGTTCATTAGAAATTTTTTCTGGTAGCATTGGGTTTACACGATCAGGCAAATACACAGAGGTTGCGCGCTTGTAGGCTTCGGCGTCCAAATCGGTATCTGGCAACACGTAATAACTAACATCTGCAATGTGCACCCCTATTTCGTAAAGTCCACTAGGTAATTTTCTGATAGAAAGGGCGTCATCAAAATCTTTTGCATCGACAGGATCAATGGTAAATGTTTTGATATCCCGGCAATCTCTACGTTTTGCAATTTCAGCTTCATCTAAAACAACAGGTAGTTCCGCAGCTGCTTCTAACACGTCTTGCGGGAAAAATAATGGGAAGCCTGCCTGCGCCAAGAGCTCCTTCATGGCTGCATCATTTTCGTCTTCTGGAGACATGATTGCGGTTACTTCTCCTACTGGTTTTTTATCGTCTTTATCCCATTTTACAAGCTTTGCAGATACCCTATCTTTATTTTTTGCGCCATTTAAATATTGGAGCGGAATAAAAATGTCGGGCATGGGTTTATCGGTGTCTGGCACAAAAAATGCAAACTTATCTGATAGCTGAATATGTCCTATAAATTCGGTTTGACGGCGCTCTACGACCTCTACTACCTTACCTTCTTTTTTGCCGGTTCTACCATTTTCGCGGGTAACTTTAACACGCACAATGTCACCATGTAGGGCATTGCTCATATCAGAAGGGCGCACCATAATATCAATGGCATTGTTGTCTACAATAACGTAGCCCATACCAGAGCGTGTGATATCTATTTTACCTTTTAAAGTAGCAACTACAATGGTCTTTGCTGTTTTCTTTTGTTTTGACTTTTTTTCTTTACTCATGTTGCATATTGGTGTTAAACCCATTGATAAATGAAAGGATCAACCCGTCAAATTGAGGGCCTTCGTCAAATAAAAAAGAGTGTTTGATGGGGAGCACATAAAAAGGCAGAGACTTTAATTCTTCTTGGAATTTTGTAAGTCGGACGGCATCTTTTTCTGTGGTGATAATCATTTTATGGGTAGCAGATATATTGTTAAACTGACCCACTACATCTTGCAAGTCATCAATCGAAAAAATATGATGGTCTGCATAATCTTGTTGGTAATAGGTACCTGCCTGTTCGTGTAAATAATTTTTAAGTGGCTTTGGATTGGCAATGCCACACATCAGTAATACTTCATCCTGATTGGTGATAGGTCGTTTGTTCGTTGCATCCAAAATATGATACGGGGTTTCATATTCGATGCAAGTAAAAAACACGCGCTGGTAATTTATTGGACGTAATGCTTTGGTTATTTTTTGACGCTGTTCCTCCGTTAAATTAGGCGGACATTTGGTAACAATAATAACCTGTGCCCTTTTTGCTGAACCTCTTTCATCCCTTAGATCACCGGTGGGTAAAAAGAAATCATGGTTATAAGTATTACCAAATTCGGTGAGTAAAATATTAAACCCAGCCTCTACTGAACGATGCTGAAAAGCATCATCTAAAATGATGGCTTGTAAATCTTTATGATCGTGTAATAATTGTGGAATCGCAACCAACCTTTCTTCCCCTACTGCTACTGACACATTTGGAAATTTTTGGTGAAAGAGCATGGGCTCATCTCCAATTTCTAGTGCTGTGGTACTAGCACCTGCTAAAACATACCCTTTCGTTTTTCTTTTATAGCCCCTACTAACCGATGCTACTTTATAGCGTTCATGAAGGAGCCTCAACAAATACTCCACCATGGGTGATTTACCCGTGCCGCCCACTGCTAAATTACCAACACAAATAAGCGGAAAATTGAACCTAGCTGAACTTAAATACTGTTTATCAAACAGCCAGTTGCGTATTTTAATAAAAGCGCCATACAAAACAGCAAGCGGTAGTAATAAAACACGAAAGGAAGTAAGAAAAATGGTATTAAAATTCATAGATGCGACTCGGCGTAATGAGGTAGTGCAAAGGTACGTCAAATTGGTCTGTATCTGTTATTTGCTGGATGGGGTCGAAATAGGAAAACCCCATGGCAATCACCCCCTGGTTGCAAGAAGCTAAAAACCGGTCGTAATAACCTTTTCCATATCCAACTCTATACCCTTCTGTGTCAGCAACTAATAATGGCACAAATACCAAATCAATGGTTGCTGGATTTACTGGATTTACTGGATTTGGGGCATCTGGCTCAAGTACACCAAACTTGCCTGGCTTATAAACAGTATTTTCATCTATTTGATGTGCCGTAAACGCATGTGCATCAGGATCCATCACCGGATACGCTATAGAAAGACCTGGAACCATATGACGGAGGTATCCAGAAAATAAGTGCGTGTTGGGCTCGGCTTGATTTGGCATGGGCCAGTAAGTGAGCAGTGATCGCACATCAGAGAAATCGAATTTTTGAAACTGTATGAGCATTAAATCATCATACTGCAAACGCGTTTTAGGGGGTACATCCTGGCGCTTGTTTTTATATAGTTCTCTTAATGCTTGCTTGTTCATAGTGTACTATGTTGCAACAAAAAATGAAAAAATAGTAGTTCCATAATTGCGCTGAAAAGAGTAACCCTCAAAATTTTTATAATCGTTACGCGGTGTATGTTCTAAAACAAAAAAACCACACGTTTTGATTAATTTTTTAGATACAATTATTTTAGGCAGTTCATCGATAGTACCAAGTGCATATGGTGGGCCAGCGAAAATAAAATCGTAAGCGCTGGTACAACTATTTAAATAGGCAAATACGTCAAGTTTTAAAACCTGAGCTCCTTCGATATTTAATACCCCAATATTTTTTTGAATAAACGCCTGCATGATGGGGTCTTTTTCTATAATGGTAAGTTTACCCGCACCCCTCGAGGCGAGTTCGTAACTAATACAACCTGTGCCGCCAAATAAATCGAGTATTTCAATGTCATCAAAAGACATTCTGCTTTGTAAAATATTAAAGAGGCCTTCTTTTGCAATATCGGTAGTAGGTCGCGTGTGCGGCATGTTGGCGGGTGGGCTAATTCGGCGACCACCGTATTTACCTGAAATGATCCTCATGCTAATGGTTTCAAAAATGCTGTAAAATAATGTGAAGTTTGCGCTTCAAACATAGCAGGCAATACTTTTTCTTGTCGAGGCTTTTTATATTCTACCATCGGATAAATTTGTTCGATACATACTGCTGCTGCAGAACTAGCATCAATAAAGCCCATCATATTTACTTTAATACTTGACGCATCAATTTGATGTGCCGTATTAATATGTAAAAGATGGTAACAGATGTCTTCGGTACTCGTAAATGAAAAACTTTGTACAAACTGAAGCGTACTAGACACAAACAAACTGGCTATAAAATGATTTTTATAAAACTGGAGTTTGAGCATGGGCTTATCTGAAACAGCTTCGGCATAGAGTCCTGTAATATTTGCCGTATAGGCATGTGCTAATTGATGAAGCGGGTACCTTGTATTTAAAACATCTAATAAAGAGGTAGGTATTCTGTAACAATTAATAAGCGAAGGTGTATTTTTTATTTTTTCGTGCTTAAGGGTAACCTCAACAGCAGGTCCAAATAATAATTGCAAATAATCGGTGGCGGCTTCGGTATTAAATTTTTCGAGTGGAACAATGACTGCAGATGCACTATTTATAAATACCTGAACGGCACTCACCGGCTTTTGTAATAATTCAGATGTTGCTGCAGCATCAGAAAATATACTATCCCAATTGTTTTCAAGAACACATGCACCAGTCTCCCATTCAAAAAATTCGAAAGCCTGTATTGCCTGATTTCCCATATTAATAAGTGAACAGGCAATATGATCATTTGCAATATCAAATTGTAATAATTCGGCAGTTGATGTTAAGGGAACCGAAGCTTCCCCATAAAAAGAATATGTTTTTTGAATTACCATTGCGTTAACTGCTTATTTATGTGCAATAATATAAAAAAAGAAGGTGATTTGAACAGCCTATTATATACTAGATTTGCAATCCATCTATGTCTAGTAGTACAAACGCGTCTAATTTACAGGTAAACAGCTCCCATAAGCAAATATTATCCATTGCTTTACCCATTAGCGCCTCCATATTGGTGCCCCAATTAAACTTTATTACCAATAACATCTTTTTGGGTGGACTGGGTCAAGAAGCACTTGGGCTAGCTGGCATTACTGGCGTATTCTACCTCATATTTGCTGTTATAGGCCATGGCCTCAACAATGGTTTACAGTCCCTTATTTCACGTAGGGCTGGTGAAAATAATATTTCAGAAATTGGGAATCTCTTTTCACAAGGCATTCGAATTGCACTTGCTTTTTCATTATTTGGAATTTTGATTACCTGGCTAGTGGTGCCCGCCTTATTTAAATTTGCGCTACACGACCCACTACTTGTAGATAAAGCGGTTAGCTTTTTAAATATCCGAATTGTAGGTCTACCCCTACTTTTTGTATACCAAATGCGCAATGCATTACTCGTTGGCACCAATCAAACCAAGTACCTTATTATTGGTACCGCCACCGAAGCCGTTACCAATATCTTTTTTGATTATGGATTTATTTATGGCAAATTTGGTTTACCCAACCTAGGTTTTAATGGGGCTGCCTACGCATCTATTATCTCTGAATTTGCAGGCCTTGCTGTTTTATTTGTATTAATTCATGTCAAAGGAATTAGCAAACAGTTTCAACTATTTAAATATTGGGCATTTGATTGGGTAAACTGCAAACTAATTTTAAAAATTTCTAGCCCTATTGTTTTACAATATGCCATTAGCATTATTAGTTGGGAATTCTTTTATATTTTAATTGAACACCATGGCGCTAGAGATCTTGCTGTGTCTAATACGATGCGCAATATTTTTGGATTTTTTGGTTGCTTTACCTGGGCTTTTGGCGCAACGGCCAATAGTATGGTGAGCAATTTAATGGGACAAAACCTAAACGATCAAGTACCCATTGTTATTAACCGAATTGTGATGTGGAGCGCGGGCATGGCCGTATTTGTTTGTATTATTCTAAATATTTTTCCAGTACAAGTACTTTCGATTTATGGTCAGGGTCCTGCATTTATTGAAGCAGGTATTCCGGTATTGCGCATTGTATCGATGGCGCTTGTGCTAATGAGTGTGTCGGTGGTTTGGCTTAATGCAGTTACCGGAACGGGTAATACAAAGGTTAATTTATACAGTGAGTTTGCTGCTATTATTTTATACTGCAGCTATGTGTACCTCGTGCTTGAACACCTCAAATTACCCATCGAATGGGGTTGGTTGAGCGAAGTGATTTACTGGGTTACCCTATTTATACCTTCGTTTATATATATGAAAAGCGGTAGGTGGAAAAAACTATCCAAGTACTAGTTTGTCCACTATATTTATATAAGCTTGCATCGCATCGTCTTTAGACATTCCTGCTAACTTTTCCCACGCGTTGTATTTAAACATTGCAACAAAATCAAAAGCGTTTTCTGGTTTATTGGCTTCTGTGGCGTCACCAATGGTTCCTTGTTTGTATAATGAATATAGAGAAAGTAGGGTTTCGTTATCTGGCTTTTCAGTTAATGTTTTTGTATTTGCAAAAGCTGCTTCGAATTGTACTTGTAGGTCCATGTTGTATGATTTATTGGGCAGCTGCTAACATTTTAGCACCGGCTGCTTTAAGTGAAATATCTTCTGTTTTTCGGGTAGGTAGTTTAACCATTTTTGTAAGCACTTCAATAACCTTGGCTGGTTGGTGTAACTGATCGTATATTTTTGCAAGTTCTAAATACGTATTTACAAAATAAGGATCCTGCGAACGTGCTTTTTCTAAAAATACAATCGCACTATCTATACTTCCTTCGGGTAAACCACCATACATTAATTTTACAGCGGCTTTTTTAACGAAGTTTAAATTGGCCATTTCCATATGCCACTTACCTACTGTAAAGTTTGCTTTTGCATGAGCCGGATTAATAGCAAGCGCTTCGTCAGCATAAATTTTTGAATTGCGCACACACTCAATTAATTTTTTATTGTCGGACTGAATGTCAGAAAGTTTTGCCTGAGTTAAGGCCATCACATAGGCAGCTTCTGCATTTTTAGGATTCGCACTGTAAGCACGAACGGCATAAGCACCCGCCGATGATAAAAATAGTTGTTTTGATTTTGTATCTTTTTCGTTAAAACCAGCAAGCATGGTAGAAAGCTCTGCAGCTTTAACAAGCGCTGTTACATTTGCGGGTTCTTGACTTAATACTAGTTTGTATTTTTCAAGTGCCTCAATTTCTTTTTGTTGACGCTCTAATTGTATGCCTTCTTTTAATAAGGTAGGAATATCTTGTGCCCTAGAAGACGTCATGCCCGCAACAATACAAACAGCCAAAAAGAAGATTATTTTTTTCATGACTTTATATCATTTTTGTTCATGGTTAAACCAACGGCCACAGAACCTACCATACCAGCAATGGGTGGAACCATTTTTTGAATATGAATAGAAATTTGCTGTGCAGTCGTAAACTTTTCAAAAACTGATATACAAAAATTGGCTGCAAGGGTTTCTAAAAGCGGTGTTGCTATTTGCATTTGGGTTTGCAAAATTTGAAACACGGCACCATAATCAATGGTATCAGACAAATTTGTTATTGGAAAAGTAGATGGTTGGTAAACAACCGTTACATTAATTTTAAAAGTATTGCCTACTAATTTTTCTTCTTCAAATAACCCATGATAACCATGCAGTAAAATATCAACTAGTTGTATGGTTTGGATCATAGAAAAAAATTAAGCCAGTCCTTCTGCTGTTAAATAACGTTCTGCATCTAGTGCGGCCATACAACCACTTCCGGCGGCAGTAACAGCTTGACGGTAGTTTTTATCTTGCACATCACCTGCAGCAAATACACCCGGTACATTTGTTTTGGTAGTGCCCGGAATGGTTGTGATATATCCGGTTTCATCCATGGTAAGAAAGTCTTTGAATATCTTACTGTTAGGCTCGTGACCAATGGCAACAAAAAATCCGGAAATAGGAATTTCTTGTGTATCACCCGTTTTATTATTTTTAATACGCACTGCCTCCACTTTTTGTGCTCCTAAAATTTCGTCGGTATCAGTATTCCAGTACACTTTAATATTTGGCGTATTTAATACACGGTCTTGCATTACTTTACTTGCACGCATTTGCTCTTTTCTAACAAACATGTGAACTGTGGTACATAGTTTTGATAAATACACCGCTTCTTCTGCAGCAGTATCACCTGCACCTACAATCGCTACTTCTTTTCCTTTAAAGAAAAATCCATCACACACGGCGCATGCACTTACACCAAAACCATTTAAGCGCTGCTCACTTTCGATGCCCAACCATTTCGCAGAAGCACCCGTAGAAATAATAACCGTATCTGCGGCAATCCATTTTTCTTCATCTATTTCTACTAAAAAAGGACGTTTGCTAAAATCAACTTTAGAAGCCATTCCATATCTAATATCTGTGCCCATTCTTTTAGCTTGCGCCTCAAAATGTACCATCATTTCAGGTCCTTGAATACCATCTGGATAACCCGGGTAATTTTCTACTTCGGTAGTAATGGTTAATTGACCACCTGGTTGAATACCTTGGTATAATAAAGGTTTCATATTGGCACGTGCCGCATAAATAGCAGCCGTATAACCCGCTGGGCCAGAACCAATAATTAGTACGTGAACTTTTTCTGAAATTTCTTGAGACATAAACTTATGTTTTACAAAAAAGCCCCAACAATAATTACTTGTAGGGGCTTTTCTTTTATTATTTTTAATTAGCCCAAATAAGCTTTTAAAGCATTGCTATAACGCGCTTTTTGCAAACGTTTAATAGCGCGCTCTTTAATTTGTCTAATACGCTCTTTGGTTAAATCGTATTTCATGCCTATTTGCTCAATGGTCACACCATTTTCGCCATCTAGTCCAAAATAAGCATTTACAATTTCCGCTTCACGTGGGCTCAAAGACTTTAAAACACGTCTGATTTCTTCACGAAGTGAATCTTTCATAACGTCTTCGTCAGTATCATCAGAACCCTCTAATAAATCACCCATAGCAACATCTTCTGCTTCGTGAACAGGAGCATCAAGTGATGTGTGACGTGTATTAGATTGGAAAATATTGTTGATTTCTGTTTCAGACATTTCTAAGATTTCTGCTAACTCTTCGGTAGAAGGTTCACGCTCATGCTCTTGTTCAAATGCCATATAGGCTTTGTTGGCCTTGTTGTAGGTACCAATTTTGTTTTGAGGTAAACGCACCAAACGACCTTGCTCTGCTAATGCTTGCAAAATAGATTGACGAATCCACCACACCGCATAAGAGATAAATTTAAAACCTTTGGTTTCATCAAAACGTTGCGCGGCTTTTATAAGACCTAGATTTCCTTCGTTGATTAAATCAGACAAAGACAAACCTTGGTGTTGGTATTGTTTAGCCACCGAAACCACGAAACGTAAATTGGCTTGTACCAATTTATCTAGTGCACGTTGATCCCCCATTTTAATGCGTTGCGCCAAAGTAGTTTCCTCTTCTGGCGTAATCATTGAAATTTTAGAAATTTCCTGAAGGTATTTTTCAACTGCTTGTGAGTCACGGTTGGTAATCTGTGTAGCGATTTTGAGCTGCCTCATGCTGTCTTACAATTAGTTCTTTGAATAGCTTATAAAGTGGGCGAAGATACAAAATTGCCCTACAAAAACCGCATAAAATGTGCTTTTTATTACGATTTGGAATCTTATCTTCGCAGCCATGATAGACTTTAGGTCCGATACTGTAACAAAACCTAGCCCAAAAATGTTGGCTGCCATGTCTGGCGCTCCTGTTGGAGACGATGTTTTTGGTGAAGATCCTACCGTAAATGCCTTAGAAAAAATGACAGCTACCCTTTTTGGCATGGAGGCTTCCCTATTTTGCCCGAGCGGCACCATGACCAATCAATTGGCTATCAAGTGTCATACAAATGCCGGTGATGAGGTTATTTGTGACGAACTATCTCATATTTATCAGTACGAAGGTGGCGGAATCGCCTTTAATTCGGCTGCTTCTGTAAGACTATTAAGGGGCAACAGGGGAAGAATTGCTGCAGATCAAGTGGCCGCAGCCATCAATCCGGACGATATTCATAAACCACCCACCACCCTTGTCTCACTAGAAAATACCGTTAACAGAGCAGGAGGTAGTATTTATCAACTAGCTGATATTAAACTAATTAAAGAGGTTTGTTCAACTAGAAATTTAAAGTTACACCTAGATGGTGCTAGACTTTTTAATGCCCTTGTAGAAACCAATGATACACCAATAGCCTACGGTGAGACATTTGACAGCATCAGCATTTGCCTCAGTAAAGGACTAGGTGCGCCTATTGGAAGTTTGCTTTTAGGCAACCAATCATTTATTAAAAAGGCAAAACGATTTAGAAAGGTTTTTGGAGGTGGCATGCGCCAAGCAGGGTTTATTGCCGCAGCCGGAATTTATGCCCTAGAAAACAATATTGAGCGATTGGCACAGGATCACGCTCATGCCAAGCAGTTAGCCGCTACCCTATCTGATCTTGATTTTGTAGGAGAAATACTCCCTGTAGAAACCAATATTATCATTTTTGAGGTGAAGGGCCGTTATACCGCCACCGAACTTATTAAGGCTTTACAACCATTTAACATATTTGCCTTTACAGTATCGGAACACCAAATTAGATTTGTACTCCATTTAGATATTACCCCAGCTATGGTAGAAGAAACGATAGCTGTATTACATAAATTATAGAATTGAAGCGTTATGTTACCGAGAATTAATCCAACGAGCACCCAAGCTTGGTTTGTACTACAAAAGCATTATGAAGAAGAAATGAACCGCAGACATATGCGTGATTTGTTTGCTTCGGATCCGGATAGATTTAAAAAGTTTTCGATCACCTTAGGTGACATCCTTTTTGATTATTCTAAAAATATCATCAACGAAAAAACCCTAAAGCTTCTTTTACAACTAGCCGAAGACTGCAATGTTAAGCAGGCCATTGCCGAGCAGTTTGCAGGTGTTACCATTAACGAAACCGAAAACAGAGCTGTTTTACATACTGCCCTCAGAAGTTTTAGCGATAGCCCACTTGAAGTGGATGGCGTTAATATCAGACCAGGCATTCAAAAGGTTCGTGCTCAAATGGAGGCATTTTGTGCATCTATTCATAGCGGATTGCACGTAGGATACACCGGTAAAAAAATAAAATACATTGTAAATATTGGTATTGGCGGTAGTGATTTAGGTCCTGTAATGGTTACTGAAGCATTAAAGCCATATTGGGTAGATGGTATTCAAACCTATTTTGTTTCCAATGTAGATGGAACACATATTGCAGAAACATTAAAAAAAGTAACGCCCGACGAAACTTTATTTTTAATTGCTTCTAAAACATTTACCACCCAAGAAACCATGACCAATGCCCAAACGGCTAGAGACTGGTTTTTACAACATGCTACCGATCAAAAACATATTGCCCTTCATTTTGCGGCATTAAGTACCAACGAAAAAGCAGTAACTGCATTTGGTATTGATCCAAATAACAGGTTTGAATTTTGGGATTGGGTAGGTGGTCGTTACTCTTTATGGAGTGCCATAGGCTTATCCATTGCACTAACTATTGGCTACAAAAATTTTGAACAATTATTAAAAGGTGCAGAAGCAACAGACAATCATGTGGCGTCTACCCCATTCGATAAAAATATTTCGGTACTGATGGCACTTATTGGTGTTTGGTATACCAATTTTTTTGGTGCACAAAGTGAAGCCATTTTACCATACGATCAGTACATGCACCGCTTTGCTGCTTATTTCCAACAAGGTAATATGGAAAGCAACGGTAAAAGTATTGACAGAAGCGGTAATCCTGTTAACTATGCAACGGGGCCTGTTATTTGGGGCGAACCGGGCACCAACGGGCAACATGCTTTTTACCAACTCATTCACCAAGGAACTTTATTAATCCCTTCAGATTTTATAGCGCCAGCCAATTCGCATAACGCCATTGGTGACCACCACGTTAAATTGTTATCTAACTTTTTTGCGCAAACAGAAGCCTTATTAAATGGTAAATCTGAAAATGAAGTAATGGTGGAATTTATGAAAACATCGATGGATGAAAAAGATGTAAAACGTTTAACACCATACAAAGTTTTTGAAGGTAATAAACCCACCAACTCTTTTTTATTAAAAGAAATCAATCCATTTAATTTAGGCGCTTTGATTGCACTATACGAACATAAAATTTTTATACAAGGTGTTATTTGGAACGTTTTTAGTTTTGATCAGTGGGGCGTAGAACTTGGTAAACAACTTGCTAATAAAGTATTACCTGAATTAGAAAACAACGATACCATTAGTTCACACGACGCTTCTACCAACGGTCTTATTAATGCGTACAAGGCTTATAGAAATGGACATTAATATTACACCCATTGCACCGGCACATAACAAAGCGCTAGCTACTATTATTAGAGCAGCACTGGAAGAGTTTGGTGCCAACAAGCCTGGTACCGTTTACTTTGACGATAGTACCGATCATTTATACGAACTATTTTCTGGCACACCTCAAAGCTTTTATTTTGTAGCACAAGATGGCGATACGGTTTTGGGTGGCGCTGGCATATTTCCTACCGAAGGACTAGGTGACACTACTTGCGAACTTGTAAAAATGTATTTAACACCAACTGCGCGCGGCACTGGACTTGGAAAAAAATTAATTGCTACTTGTTTAGCCGAAGCAAAAAAAATAGGATTCACACATGTTTATCTAGAAACAATGCCCGAATTAAAAAAGGCAGTTAGTGTGTACGAAAAATTTGGCTTTACTTATTTACAAGTACCCATGGGAAATACAGGTCACAATGGATGTGACATTTGGATGCTCAAAGAAATCTAATCGAAATCTAACCTTACATAAATACTACCACTTATCTACCTCTTCGGTACTTAAGTTGTCACCAGCACTTACATCCGGCTTAGGAGCTGGTGTTGGTGCGGGTTCAGCAGGTGCTTCTTCGGCAGCTGGCGCAGCAGGTGCTTCAGGTGCAACAGGGGCTTCAGAAATAACTGAAGTTTGAGGTGCAGATTGATTGTAACCTCCTTCTTGTCCTTCACCTTCTTCGTACTCGTGGTTAAAAGCATCAAAATCAAAATCAGGCATTAAATCTGTTTTCACATAATCTACTGCCTCACCGAGTGCTTTAACAAATTTGTTGAAGTCTTCTTTGTATAAAAATATTTTATGTCTGTCGTATCCAGAATCATCTGGACGCTTTCTGCTCTCTGTAATGGTCAAATAAAAATCACTACCTCTTGTTTCTCTTACATCAAAGAAATAAGTTCTTCTTTTTCCAGCTTTAATTCTTTTGCTGTAAACACTTTCCATTTTCCTATCGTTGTTCTCGTACGCCACAGTTGTAAGTTTTAATTATTTGATAAATGATGCATAAATATAAGAATGTTTGGCAAAAAGCAAAATTTAAGAAAAAACTATGAATAAGATGTGAAAAACGCCAAATCCATGGCTTTAATCATCGTTTTCGGTACGATGCAAACGGAACAGTTCGGCGTAATAGCCCTGGGCGGCCAAAAGGGATTCATGGGTACCCATTTCTAGGATTCGCCCCTCTTCTAAAACCACAATTTTATCAAATTGAAGCACTGAAAAGATGCGGTGGGTAATAACAATAGCGGTTTTTTGGTCTAAAAAGCCTGCCAAATTGTTTAATATTTTATGTTCTGTTTTGGCATCTACGGCGCTCAAACAATCGTCCAAAATAAGTAATTCTGGGGTTTTTAATAGTGCCCGCGCAATTGAAATTCGCTGTTTTTGGCCACCACTG
>JBEDIY010000101.1:0-5800 GCA_041173245.1 Bacteroidota bacterium
CAAGAGCCTATTATGTAATTAACTTAGCAAACGTTTTTTTAGAAGGCATGACCGCTAAAGGAACTGCAGTTGTTGGAACAGCACTATCAGCTAATTACCAAGCAGAAGCTCGTTTGTTAAGGGCATTAAGTTATTACTCTTTATTACAATTATATGCTCGTCCTTTTTGGGATGGTAATGGATCTAAGCCTGGTGTGCCGATGCGTTTAAAAGGTAATACAGGTTCTGATGACTATGCAAAAGCAAGGGCTACAGTAGCAGAAGTGTATACTCAAATTTTAGCAGATTTAGATTTTGCTGAAACCAATTTACCAGCTAGTTATAGCACTGCTTTAAATAATACCATTCGTGCACATAAGAATACGGCTATTGCTCTTAAAACAAGGGTTTATTTAAGTATGGGTCGTTATTCAAATGTAATTACTGAAGCAAATAAAATGGTAAGTAGTGCAGCACCATATACCGCTGCATCTGGTGTAGCACATGCATTACAAGCAGATATTACGAATGTATTTAAAGCGCCTTACACAACTACTGAGTCTATCTTATCAATGCCATTTGCATCTAATGAAGCACCAGGTACACAAAACCAATTAGGTTACTACTATGGTCCTGCAGCATTTAATGGAGGTAATGGAGAGTACTCTATGTTACCTACTGGTGTTATTGCAGATGCTGGATGGAAAGTAGCCGATAAAAGAAGATCTATGATTGGTGTGTTTGGTGGTAAAAGCTACTTGACAAAATATAGTGTAGCTTCTATCTTTACAGACTATGCACCTGTTATCAGATACGCTGAGGTGCTACTTAGTTTAGCAGAAGCAAGAGTGCGTTCTACAAATACAGTAGATGCTCAAGCTATTGCTCTATTAAATGCAGTACGTGGTCGATCTGATGCATCAACTGTTTTTACAGCTGCTAATTTTGCTAACGCAACAGCATTAGCAGATGCAATTGTAAATGAAAGACGTATTGAATTATTAGGAGAAGGTGTTAGAGGTACTGATATCACACGCTTAGGACTTCCTTTACCGGCTAAGCCTGGTGTAGCTGAAATTAAAGCAGACGCACAACAGTATATCTGGCCTATATCTTCTACAGAGTTATTATTAAATCCGCTTTGTAAAGACAATTAAAATTTTCTCTTGCATATTAAAAGGCCCGGTTAGTTTACTAACCGGGCCTTTTTTATTACTTATGATTTTAAAGTTTAGTTGTCTTGTAAATTTTTACAAGCCCATCATTTTCACTACTTGTTACAATTAAACTTTGCTTAATTGGGCTTTTTGAAGCTGGAATAAATATAATTCCTTCTGGAGCGTCACCAGTTTTATACATTTTAATAAATACAGGTGATGTTGGATTGGTAATATCATAGATGGCAAATGCATCGACTCTTTCTAGGCCTACAATTACTATATTCTTACCACCTACCTTACCTATACATATAGATTCTGGCTCAACCGATTTATCATCACTTCTTGCATCATCATAAATAGCTAATTCTTTGGCTTTTACATCTAGTTCGTTTTTACTATCAAATACTTGGCTTCCAGTAGAAGCATTCCAAACACTAAATGATCTTGCACCAAGCGAGTAAAGTGCATCAAAATCACCATCATTATCAGTATCACCTAAAGTGGTGGTAACGTTTAATCTTCCTAAAACAGCATCTGTTTTAAGCGTTGTTGCGGTTGGAAAATTTGTTGCATCTAAACTAACAGCACTTACTCTTTTCATTTCAGAAAATGCTTTATATTCTCTAGAATCACCTTCATTTGCTGTAAATAAGTAGGGCGTTCCATTGTGGTTGAAATATGCAATGGCATCTGGCATATAAATACCATACACTTTTGAAAAGGTATTAAATTCAATTTTATTATCCTTATCACTCACATCAGTTGCATTTGCAGCCAAGGAGTAATCTTTAAAACCAAGAGGTGATATTTTTTTAATACTTGCACTAGCAATGTCAACTTCAGCAATTGCATTGTTTTCTTGTAAAGTTACATAAGCTGTTTTAGAATCATCTGAAATAGTAATGTATTCTGGTTCAATATCTTTTACAAAGTTTTTACCTGGTCCGAATATTCTAAATCCTTTAGACGTTAAACTTGCCAATTGACTTTCAAACGAAGCAAAATTTAATGTAGTAACAGAATAGTCCGAAACTTTAATAATAGAAATACTTCCTTCAGGATCATTTAAGTAATCGTCACTTGGTTCACCCTCGTTTGCTGTTAATATATAATTTCCGTCTGGGCTAAAAGTAACCATGTCTGGTAAAGCACCAACAGTAATGGTTTTAATAGCTTCATATGTACTTGTATTAAATACAACTACTTTACCAGCAGCTTGCTTATTGGTTGATTCAATAGCAGCAGCTAATTTTCCATTACTTACTGCAACACTATTCACATAGCCACCATACGGCAACATGCTAATTGATTTTATTACAGAAATGCTAGATGGATTCTTTATATCAATCACATCAATTTTATTTTCTGCACTATTGTTTACGGCAAAAAGTCTGTTGGTTGCAGGGTCAAAAGCAGTTATTTCTGCAGCACCTACACCCCCTAAATTAATGGATGCAATTTCTAGATAGCCTGCTAAATCTTCATTTTGTGTTTCTTCTAATGGTTGCGCAACATCTTTTTTACTACATGAGAATAAAACAAGTGTTATTGCTAATAAACTAAGTAGGGTGTATTTTTTC
The DNA here is from genome assembly GCA_041173245.1 of Bacteroidota bacterium. Classification (GTDB taxonomy): domain Bacteria; phylum Bacteroidota; class Bacteroidia; order Chitinophagales; family Chitinophagaceae; genus Sediminibacterium. Next base: position 2,720 of record JBEDIY010000101.1, read on the forward strand.
ATAAAACAAATAAGTTAAATACGAAGGTATTTTTGCTTTGTTAACGAATTATGAATATAAAATTAATTTTGTGTTATTAAAAAGGTCCCATAAAAGTTAAGTTTTTAAAGTAGTTCGGTTAATTTAGATGCTCTAAACTATCCACTATGCTTAAGAAAGCCCTTTTATCGCTATCTCTTTTTGCTGTTACCATTTTTGCCCAAGCGCAAAATGTACCAAGTCCAAAATCTCATTTTGGATTTAATATTGGTGATAATTATCAGTTAGCCAATTACACGCAAACAGAGGCGTACTTACAAAAATTAGCTGCAGCTTCAAATAAAATGAAGCTGCAAAGTATTGGTACCACCGAAGAAGGCCGTAATCAGTATATGGTTATTGTTTCTGATCCAGCTAATTTATCCAAGCTTGCAAAGTATAAATCGATATCACAACAAATGGCTAGAGCCGAAGGTTTATCTGATGCAGAGGCCCAGCAACTTGCCAACGAAGGTAAGGCGGTGGTATGGATAGATGGGGGATTACATGCCAATGAAGTCCTTGGTATACATCAGTGGATTGAAACCTTGTATCAAATTTTATCTCGCAATGATGATGAAACAAAACGAATTTTAAAATCTACCATCATTTTATTTGTACATGCAAATCCGGACGGCCAACAACTGCAATCGGATTGGTATATGCGCCAAGCCGATACTTTAAAACGCAACACCGCCAATTTGCCAAGGCTCTATCAGAAATATATTGGACATGATAACAACCGTGATTTTTACATGACCAATATGAGTGAGTCACGCAATATGAGCCTTCAACAGTATGTGGAGTGGATGCCTCAAATTTTATACAATCACCACCAGACAGGACCAGCAGGCACAGTAGTAGCAGGCCCTCCGTTCAGAGATCCATTTAATTATGTGTATGATCCACTCCTTATTACTGGAATTGATCAACTCGGTGCCGTAATGAGTACAAGACTGAATGCCGAAAATAAACCAGGCTATACCATGAAAAGTGGATCCGTTTATTCGACTTGGTGGAATGGTGGATTAAGAACAACTGCATACTACCATAATATTGTTGGTTTATTAACGGAAATGATTGGTAATCCAACACCTATGAAAATTCCATTTGTTCCGTCAAGACTTATTCCTAATAGTGGTACACCTTTTCCAATAACGCCTCAAAAATGGTATTTTAAAAATTCAATTGATTATTCGGTATCGCTTAATTACGCGGTATTAAATTATGCATCTCGTCATAAAGATGAACTACTCATGAACATTTATACCATGGGTAAAAATTCGATCAATGCTGGAAGCAAAGACTATTGGACACTATCTCCAAATAAAGTTGAAATGGTAAACGAATTAATGAAGTCGGATCAAAAAGACCAACGTGCCGATACCATTGCATTACAGTACTATGAGAAAGTATATAAAAATCCAAAACTGAGAGACGCCCGTGGTTATATTATTCCAATTTCACAAACAACTACTGCTACCAATTTTGTAAATATTTTAATTAAGAGTGGTATTCGTGTAGAAAAAGCAATTGATCATTTTAAAGTTGGTGATAAAGAATATGAAGCAGGTTCGTATGTAGTAAAAACCAATCAAGCATTTAGACCGCATGTAATTGATATGTTTGAACCACAGGATCATCCTAACGATTTTCAATATCCTGGTGGCCCTCCAGTTAGGCCTTATGATGCAGCCGGCTGGACACCAGCGTATACAATGGGTTTAGAGTTTGACCGTATACTAGAACCCTTTGATGGTCCTTTTGAAACAATCCCTTATGGTGAGGAGCAAAAACACAGAGGTTCTTTTACAAAATTAGCAGGTGCTGTTGGTTATACATTTTCTACCAAAGAAAACGCGAGCTATATTTTAATTAATGACTTATTAAAAGAGGGTATTGAGGTAGAAAAAAATAGCGAATATTTTTATGTAGTAGCTTCAGATAAAGCAGTATCCATTTTAGAAAATGCAGCTGCTAAAAATGGTCTAAAAATTACAGGGGTACAACAAAAATTAAATATTGGTACTGTTGCATTAAAGCCTAGTAGAATTGCATTATGGGACGTGTATGGTGGATCTATGCCTTCTGGTTGGACAAGATGGATTTTTGAGCAATATCATTTTCCATTTACAGTGGTATTTGCAAAAGAAATTGACGGAGGTAATTTAAAAAGCAAGTACGATGTTATTTTATTTGTTGGTGGTGCGATTCCGGCTTATCGTTTAGAAGCTGGATCAAATGCAATGGGTGGTTATGAAGGTAGAGAGCCTAACGAAAAAGAGATTCCTGAAATGTACCATGCACAGCTTGGAAGAATTACAGCAGCAAAATCGATTCCTGCTTTAAAAGAATTTACCGAAGCTGGTGGAACCATTATAACAATAGGTAGTAGTGCTAATTTGGCGTATCACTTTAAATTACCTATTCGCAATGCTCTTGTTGAAATGGTGAATGGTAAAGAGCGTGCATTACCTGGCGAAAAATTTTATATTCCGGGATCGGTGATGCAGGTTGCTGTCAATAATGACCACAAAGCAAACTGGGGTATGAAGCCTAATGCCGATGTATACTTTAGTGCAAGCCCTGTATTTAACTTACTGCCAAATGCAACAGCTACCGGTGAAGTAACACCACTTGCTTGGTTTGCTAGTGATAAAACACTCAGAAGTGGTTGGGCTTTTGGACAGTCTTACTTACAACAAGCGGTTGCTGCATTTGAAGCAAAAGTTGGGAAAGGAAAATTAATGGTATATGGTCCTGAAATTACATTTAGAGGACAAACGCATAGCACGTATAAAATGCTATTTAACCAACTCTATCTAGAAAAATAAACTGGATTTAAAAGCTATAACGGAGGCTTGTTATAATATTGCTACCAGCTGCTACAATCCCTGATGAATAGGGCCTGTAGCGCTGGTTGGTTATGTTTTCCCATCCTACCTGTACTTGCATTTTGCCAATTGTATAGCTGGCTTTTATATTGATGGTATACCAACTTGGAGCGTATGGATTGCCGGCATTGTCTATCGCATAAATAGCTGTTTTTGCTTTTTCACTTGG
>JBEDIY010000102.1:0-6994 GCA_041173245.1 Bacteroidota bacterium
AATCAACCGTTTTAAACTGGATTGGGGCATTGTATTTTGCTGCATTGATAGTTGCAACTTCAATAGCCTCAGCACTAATATCAATCGCCGTAATAATTGCAGCTGGCAGTTTTTTTTGAAGTGCAATGGCAATACACCCACTACCTGTTCCAACTTCTAAAATTTTTAATGGCGCATGATGGGTCTTATTTATGGTGGCCCAACTTGCACATAAGTTTACCAGCTCTTCTGTTTCGGGCCTAGGAATAAGGGTATGTTCGTTAACCGCTAAACACATGCCTGTAAACCATGCTTGACCTAAAACGTATTGTACGGGCTTACCCGTTAATAGCTCGTTGGAATACTTTTCCAAGCGCTTCAAATCCTCTATGGAAAGCGGTTCATTTTTTTGTAGCCAACGGTCCATTTTAGATTTCCCCGTAATAGATTCCATGACCATGCCTGCAATAGTAGCAGCCTCTCTATTTTCATAGAGGCCACTCAGTGCAGTAGTAATGGACTGTTCGGCGGCTTCAAAAGTCATGCTGCAATGTTAGTATCATTTAGGTTATTTTTGCGCTAGTCCTTCAATTTTATTTATCCATGCAAAACGCAGATCATTACTTTACTATCGAAAAGCCTTCCATGGCTGAATTTAAGGATAGGGGAAGTAAGTTTTTAGGGTATGCGTTTCCAGTTATTTCTGCTGAAAATTTCAAACACTATTTGCAAGATTTAAAAAAGGAACACGCTAAAGCAGTGCATCACTGTTTTGCATATAGGCTGGGGTTAAATAACGATTTATTTAGGGTAAGTGATGATGGAGAACCCGCTGGAACTGCTGGTAGGCCTATACTTGGGCAAATTGATAGCAGTGGCGTTACCAATACCGCTATTATTGTAGTGCGGTATTTTGGAGGCACTTTACTAGGTGTTCCGGGTCTAATTAACGCCTATAAATCTGCGGCTTCAATGGCATTACAGTTAACGCCATTTGTTCAAAAAACAATTGAATGTTATTACGAACTATCTTTTGACTATACCCAAATGGGAGAGGTCATGAATGTAGTAAAGCAATACGGATGTTCGGTATCGGAACAGTCTATGCAACTGTTTTGTAACCTTCGTATTGGTATTCCTAAAGCAAGGCTTGATGAAGTGTTGTATAAATTTAAAGAATTACACACCGTAGGTATAAAACCCTGCGCCTGATTTTACGCCTAGTTTTTTATCCGCTACCATACTTACAAGAAGTGGACAGGGTGCGTATTTTTCTTCCTTAAATCCTTCGTATAAAACTTCTAGAATGCTAAGGCAAACATCGAGTCCAATAAAATCGGCAAGTTGAAGTGGCCCCATCGGATGCGCCATACCTAGTTTCATAATGGTGTCTATTGATTCTTTGGTGGCAACGCCTTGATGTAATGCATAAATAGCCTCATTGATCATGGGCATTAAAATTCTATTGGCAATAAATCCTGGAAAATCATTGACCACAGATGGCACTTTTAAAAGCACCTTACTGAGTTCAACAATGTTGTCGGAAGTAGCTGCGCTGGTTTCTTTTCCATTGATAATTTCAACAAGTTTCATGATTGGCACAGGGTTCATAAAATGCATACCAATAACCTGTGCAGGTCTTTTGGTAACGCTTGCAATTTCAGAAATAGAAATCGAAGAAGTGTTACTTGCTAGAACCGCATGTGGTGGCGCGGCAGCGTCTAGTGCTTCAAAAATAGAAAGTTTAATGGCTTTGTTTTCGGTCGCTGCTTCTACTACTAAATCGGCATTAGATACAGCTGTAGCAAGGGTTGTGCTCGTTGTCAGGTGTGCAAGTGCTATTTCTTTTTGAGCGGCCGTAATGGTTTCTTTTGTAACCAAACGATCTAAATTTTTATGAATGGTAGCAACTGCTTTTTCAAGTTGCGCACTATTTGTATCTAGAAGGGTTACATTAAACGCATGGGTTGCAAATACTTGTGCAATTCCATTACCCATGGTGCCTGCACCAACAACGGTAACATTTTTTATAGTAGACATAGAACTATTTTTTTCGCTTATAATCGCCACGTTTCCACGACTGAATGAAGTCGGCCCAAGCTGCTGGATTTAAAATATTCATTGGTGGAATTTGTCCAGCATAATAATATTTATTGGCTTGTTGACGCAATTGATAATTAACCGCCTCTCTACCATCTGATGGTAAGGAGTTGAGTAAAATTCTATTGCGCGCTTCGTCTGTATTTTTTCTAGCAACCTCGTACATGTCATCGTTTACTTTGTTGTTCACAAAGTCTCTTTCAAACTGTTCACGTGTAGGTCTTGGTTTTAAAATAGTAGCTGGTAAATAAACGGTGTCACTTACCATGAGTTGAATCACACTATATTGGGTTTCTGTGAGGTTGGCTGGAATATCAATGCGTCTGTCTTTAAAACCTACACAAGAAAAAGTGATTTTGTCACCTTTTAAAACAGCGATTGAAAATACTCCATCTGGGCTCGTAATGGTACCTCTTCCTTTACCTTCTACAATAATACTTGCAGAGGGAATAGCTCTGAGACTATCGGCGGTCATCACCACACCATAGAGTTGCACAACCGAGTCTCTGTAGGACGTATTTTGTGCCTTGGCCTTGTTAAGGCCACAAAAGGCTATTCCAATAAGAAGGATGCGTAGCATTTTATTCATCGGCTCAAAAATACGAATGGTTTTGACAATAAAAAGGCAATAAATGAGTCTGTTTATGGCAAAGTAAGGGCTACAGCAATTAACTTTGCACACTTCTAGCTTATTTTAACAAAAACTTGCGTGACCATGACCGAAGAAGCGATATTACAGGCCCTTAGTAATGTACAAGAGCCCGATTTAGGAAAAGACCTTGTCACCTTAAATATGGTGAAAGACGTGAAAGTTAATGGCAACGATGTGAGTTTTACCATTGTGCTTACAACACCTGCTTGCCCCATGAAAGACATGATGCGAACGGCCAGTGAAAATGCGGTTAAATTGCTCGTTAATAAAGAGGCCAATGTGCAAGTAAACTTTACAGCCAATACCACTTCTACTCGAAAAGAAAATTTACAAATATTAAGTGGTGTTAAAAATATTATTGCAGTAGTAAGTGGTAAAGGGGGTGTAGGAAAAAGTACCGTCTCTGCTAATTTAGCACTTGCCCTTGCAGAAGGTGGCGCTTCTGTAGGACTTATGGATGCAGATATTTATGGCCCAAGTGTGCCAATCATGTTTGGTGTGCGTGGTGCACGTCCACTCATGAAAGATATTGATGGCAAAGGATACATTGTGCCCCTCGAAAAATACGGTATCAAATTAATGAGTATTGGACTTTTAGTAGATGAAAAAAATGCAGTGGTATGGCGTGGTCCAATGGCTAGTAGTGCCATCAAACAATTTGTTACAGAAGTAGACTGGGGTCCACTCGATTATTTAATTATTGATATGCCGCCGGGTACTGGAGATATTCATTTAACGCTGATGCAAACCGTTCCAGTAACGGGTGTTGTAATTGTTACAACACCGCAGGCCGTTGCACTTGCCGATGCTAAAAAAGGTATTGCGATGTTTGGTCAGGCACAAATTAATGTGCCTATTATTGGACTCGCCGAAAACATGGCTTATTTTACACCAGAAGAATTACCAGGCAATAAATATTATTTATTTGGAAAAGAAGGTGGTAAAAAATTAGCCGAAGAATATGACCTTGCATTTTTAGGTCAGATTCCGCTGGTACAATCTATTCGGGAAGGGGGCGATGAAGGCGTTCCGTCCATGATTGGCACCGATGAAATTAGCAAGCAAGCTTTTAGAAATATTACGGCGCAAGCGGTACGAAATATTGCCATCAGAAATGCGGGTGTAGCAGCAACGCAAGTGATTAAAACAGAAGTGTAAGCATGAAAAAAATCATCATTACTTTGGACGGATATTCTTCATGTGGTAAAAGTACCCTTGCCAAACAAATGGCAGCGCATTTAAATTATGTGTTTATTGATAGTGGTGCGATGTACCGTGGTATTACCCTTTATTTTATCAGGCACGGTATTGATGTAACAAATTCGGATGCAGTAATAGAAGCCCTCAAGCACATTCATCTAGCATTTATATTAAATGAAAAAACGGGTAGAGCGGATATGTATTTGAACGATGAAAATGTAGAGGAAGAAATTAGAGGGTTAGAAGTAAGCAATCAGGTGAGCCAAGTGGCGGCGCTCGAGCATGTGCGCATTTTTAGTGTAGCGCAACAGCAATTAATGGGTGGGCAAAAAGGGATTGTAATGGATGGGAGGGATATTGGCACGACTGTTTTTCCGGAAGCCGAACTTAAAATATTTATAACGGCTTCTCCCGAAGTACGCGTTGAGCGCCGTTACCAGGAGCTTGTAGCTAAAGACCCGGCTATTACCAAAGCCGAAATCAAGGCCAATTTAGAAATGCGGGATCATATCGATTCTACCAGGGAGTTTAGTCCTTTAAAACAGGCACATGATGCACTTGTTTTAGACAACAGTAACTTAACAAGAGAAGAACAGCTTGATTTGGCACTTTCTTGGGCCCAGGAAAGAATAGCGAGAGCTTAATTGATTATATTTGACATGCCTATGAAAAAAAATGGTCCCTCCGTGGAAACGGAACGACCTTTTTTACGATTGCTTGCCATATGAAAATCTTTGGTACAGCTTATATATAATTTGTACCTATATTTTTAACAGGAAACCCTGTTTTTTTGCTTGCTTTGTTAATACAAATATACAGCGTTTGTAGGCCGTTCAAAAACAACTAAATGTTAAGAATATTACGCTTAAATGTACGTTTGTAGCCGCAAAGCCTTGCTATTACTGGATTTTTTTGTAAACTCGATATGATGTCCAACCGTTTAGTGGATCCTTTATTTCAGTTAATTCACTCCCTCGAAAAGGCGGAGAAAAGGCATTTTAAGTTGTATATCAAACGAAATTCGGCAAAAGAAGACCTCAAAATCATTCAATTATTTGATGCGATAGCGGCTTTGCCAGAATATGACGAGCGGATTTTACTGAAAAAGTTAAGCTCCATTGAAAAGCCCCAATTGGCCAATTTAAAAACGCATTTGTACAAGCAGGTACTCGCTAGTTTGCGCCTTTTAAAAAGCAATGATAGTGTAGATCTTCAATTGCATGAGCAGTTAGACCATGCGCGTATTTTATACAGCAAAGGTTTATACCACCAAAGTTTAAAAATTTTGGATAAGGCAAAACTTTTGGCACAGCAATACCATCAGGATAGTTTTTTAATTCAGATTATATCACTGGAAAAAAAGATTGAGACCTTACACATCACAAGAAGTATGACAGACCGTGCAGGTCAGTTAACCCTCGAGGCCAATCAGGTAAATGAAAAACGAAAAATAATTACGCAGCTTTCTAATTTGGCTTTACAACTGTATAGTTGGTTTGTACAAAATGGTCATGCACGTAATGAGGCCGATGAAATAGGTATTAAAACCTTTTTTAAAGAAGCCTTGCCTGCTAATGCTGCGAAGCTCACCGGATTTTATGAGCGGCTTTATTTATACCAGAGTTATTGTTGGTATGCATTTATTAGGCAAGACTTTATCATGTATTATAAGTATGCACAGCGTTGGTTTGATCTTTTTGAAACCAACAAAGAAATGATTGAGATTGAAACAGGTCATTATATTAAGTCGATGCATATTTTACTCAATGCACATTTTGACCTCCGTAATTTTAGTAAGTTTGATAAGGTAATAGCGCATTTCGAAAAATTTGCTTTGTCAGAACTCCCCAATAAGCACGATATTTTTAGGGTCAATTCATTTGTATATATTAATAGCGCCAAGCTTAATAATCATTTGATGCAGGGCACGTTTAAAGAAGGATTACAGCATGTACCGGCTTTAACAAAACAATTGAAGGCGCTTGAAATGTATTTAGACCAGCACCGTATTTTGGTATTCAATTATAAAATTGCAACCCTATATTTTGGTGCCGGCGACTATGCTACTTCTATTGATTATTTAAGGCGTATTATTAATGATCATATAGATTTAAGAGGTGACTTGCAATGTTATGCGCGCCTACTGCATATGATGGCGCATTATGAACTTGGAAATATTGAACTCATCGAAAGTTCATTGATAAAATCGGTATATCGGTTTATGGCAAAAATGGAAAACCTTACAGTGATTGAAGAGGAGATGTTTAAATTTCTGCGCGGTTCTTTTAAAGATCCTTCCAGAAAAGTGACACAGGCATTGCAAGAGTTTTTAGCTAAAGTTAAAAAGTACGAGAAGTCTAGATTTGAAACACGTGCATTTGCCTACCTCGACGTTATTTCTTGGTTAGAAAGCAAGGTTGAACATAAAACGATGAGTGAGATTATTTATGCGAAGTATTTGAAGAGCCCTCACCGTTAGTAATTTAGCTAGTGGCAGGCGTATAAGCGATACTGCCGCCAACCCATGTTTCGTTTTGGTTGTAGCGAACCCCAATCATTTTTCCTTTACTGAGTCTTGCGATGTTAAGAGCCGGAAAAGGCCTAGCAGCGCCATCTTCCCACAAATAAAGTAACCTGATTTCAACCTTAGCTGGCGTAGTTGGTGTTTTAATAATGGGGGCGTAGTTTACTTTTTTTTGAAGCATCCAATTTGCTGGATCTGTTAGGCTTTCAATATCGTTTTTAGTTACATCAATGATAACGCCCGCTCCCGCAAAAGAAAATAGTGGCTTTAAAACGTAGTTTTCTAGATCTTCTGGGATGCTTGCTAGTTTATTTACATAATAGCTAGCAGGGATATTTGGGTGTTGTAGTAAGGGCATGGTGTATTTACTGATCCGGTAAAACCAGTTGGGGTGTCCGGCCCACTCAACGTTCAAGTTCCCAAATAATATGCGCCCAGCATTTTTAATGTCTGCTGGCATTTGATCTAGTTCATCAAAAATGATTCGGTTGTAAATCCTTTTAATTTCTATTTTTTCTCTGGCACTATTTTTATAAAAT
>JBEDIY010000103.1:0-17481 GCA_041173245.1 Bacteroidota bacterium
CCTTGTACATTTTGAAGTTAGTAGCACTTATATTAATGGCGAATTAGTGTCGGACAATGGTATTTCAAACATCAAAAGTGTGGGTACAAATCCTATCAACAATTTTGATTGCGAAAAAATTGAAGCGGCTGCATTAACGGTTTCTGAAAATGAGTATCCCAATAAAAACGGTCTGATTCCTGTTATTGAAGCACTGGACGGACAACTAATCACCAATAAATTAATGCTTAGCGGCAGTTCACAAAATGGCAACTGGGTAACGGACACTACAAATGATATTTTAAAAATAGTGGTGGTGAATAGATACCATGCTGCGCCCATTGCAAAAGCCTTTATTAAAAATTTTGGTTTAACACATGGTGCAATGGCATCGAGTGTGGCGCATGATAGTCATAACATTGTTGCGGTGGGTGTAGATGATGCAAGTATTGCAGATGCCATCAATTTGGTGATTGAGGCGGGTGGTGGTGTGAGTGTCGTTAATGGACTAAGCGAAACAGCTTCGAGCAAATTACTGCCATTACCGGTGGCTGGTTTAATGAGCGCCGCAGATGGTTTTGAAGTGGCCGCCAAGTACACAGAAATTGACCTAGCAGCAAAAGCCCTAGGATCTAAGCTAGAAGCGCCTTTTATGACACTTAGTTTTATGGCACTACTTGTTATACCACATTTAAAATTAAGTGACAAGGGGCTATTTAATGGCGACGATTTTAATTTTGACATATTTTAAGCTTTCAAATACCTTTAACCCATGGTAGTAAATTTAAGTGCAGCACATAGTTTGGTAAGCAATTGGATTGCTGAATTAAGAGATGTCAACGTACAAAACGACCGCATGCGTTTTAGAAGTAACCTAGAACGTATTGGAGAAATTGCTGCCTACGAAATCAGTAAAGAACTACCATCTATAGTAGTAGAAACAAAAACACCACTTGGTATTCACAAAAGCAAAGTGCTTGCACAGCAACCCGTGCTTGCAACCATTTTAAGAGCGGGCTTACCCATGCACAATGGCCTACTAAATTATTTTGATAAAGCAGATAACTCTTTTATTTCGGCATACCGCAAACACCACCCCGATGGTAGTTTCGAAATTTGTTTAGAATACATGAGCTGCCCGTCTCTAGATAACCGCATTGTTATTATTGCAGATCCTATGCTTGCAACAGGCGCATCTATTATAAAAACCATTGAGCATATGAAAAGCGAAGGCAACCCTGCTGCTTTTCATGTGGTAGTAGCCATTGCCAGTACCGTTGGTATTGCGGCCATCGAAGCCGCCTGTGGTACAAATGTTAAAATTTGGTGCGGCGATATTGATGATGAGCTTACTGCAAAGGGATATATTGTTCCAGGGCTAGGCGACGCTGGCGATTTAGCATTTGGCACTAAAAGTCAAGCTTAAAAACTAATTGTTTGCGCTAACTTGCAGATACATTGCGTTACGTAACTTTCATATTAATTGTTTGTTGTTTTATTTTTTCGCTTACCACCGTAAGCGCGCAGGATCCTCATTTTTCACAATTTTTTGCATCACCACTTACAATCAACCCTGCCTTCACCGGAAAATTTGATGGGAACTATAGAATTGCATCGAACCACCGAAATCAGTGGCCAAATATCAATAATGCTTTTATTACCACAACTGGTTCATTTGATACCAAACTCATGCAAAAAAGTTTGAACGAAAATGATAGTTGGGGCATTGGCTTTACAGGCTATTCCGATAGTCATGCAAATGGTGCCTTAAAATTTAATTACGCCAGTTTTTCTACCGCTTACCACAAAGGCATTGATGAAGATAACAATACACAAATTGGTTTTGGCTTTCAAATAACGCAGGCAAATATGCTTGTGAATACCAATCAAATAAAATTTGAAGACCAATTAACAAATGCTGGCTTTACAGGTATCACTACCGAATTATTTAGTGCACCATCCCTTACTGCAAGTTATACAACCCTTAATGCCGGCCTCTTACTCAACGGAACCGTAGGGGAACAAAATAATTATTACATTGGGCTTAGTATGTACCATGCTAATAGACCTAAACAATCCTTTTTAGGTGCCAATTACAGTGTGAGTCCACGTTTTACAGTGCATGGTGGTGGCTATTTTTATATTGGAACAAATGCAACACTACATGTTAGTGCCATTCATCAAACGCAAGGTGGAACATCCGAAACCCTCGTGGGCGGTGCACTACAAATTAGTAGCGACCCCGAAAATAACAGAGCTGCTAGTATTTATTTTGGTAGTTGGATGCGATTAAATGACGCCATCATACCATATGTTGGGATCGAATTCAATGATTTTAGAATTGGTGCTACTTACGACATCAACAATAGTTTATTAAAAACGGCGTCACAAAAAATGGGCGGCATTGAATTTTCACTAATTTATACCAGAAGACCCCGAACAGATAAACCCATTATTTGTCCGAAGTTCTAATTGTAGTTGGTTAACTTTACAATAAACAATCTCTATTGCTTAAAGACCTGATCATAGCATTTGTTTCCTACATTAAAGCCCATCAGTTTATTGTAAAACATAAACTCTGGAAATGGATTTTAATTCCAGGTATTATTTATACCGTACTTTTTTTTGTGGTAATCAATTTATTTAGCAGTACGGCTAGTGATTTTATTGTTTGGATGACATTAAAATCGGGTCTTAAAGTTTGGATGGATAGCCTTACCAACAGTTTTGCCGGATTTCTATTTGTGGTGGGTAGCACCCTGGTTTGGTTCATGATTTTACTTTTTTACTTCGCGCTTTTCAAATATTTATTTTTAATTGTAGGTGCTCCACTATTTGCTTATTTGTCGGAAAAAACGGCTGCCATTATAGAAGGAAAAGAATTGCCCTTTGTATTTAAAGACTTTATTAAGCAGGCCGTAAGAGGTATGTATATCGCGGTAAGAAACGGTTTATGGCAAACCGTTTACCTGCTTACCATTTTAATTATTTGCCTCATACCCATTGTTGGTTGGTTCACGCCTTTTATGGCGCTACTTATTGAATGTTATTACTTAGGCTTTTCGATGCTCGATTATAGTATGGAAAGAAAAAATAAAACAGCACAAGAGAGTATTTTTTTTATAGGCAATAATAAAGGTCTTGCTATTGGCAATGGAATTATATTTTATATGCTTCATTTTATTCCAGTTATTGGTTGGCTATTTGCACCATGTTATGCTGTCATTGCTGCCACCCTTAGCTTGGATCCTAAAAAACAAATTGACTAATGGCCGCAGGAAAAGTTATTTTAATACCTACCGTTTTACATGAAGATGCAGACAATAGCATTCCTCCTTATGTGATTGAGCAGGCCAAATTATGTGATGCCTATTTTGTAGAAAATGAAAAAACAGCGCGCAGGTATTTAAAAAAATATTGGCGTGAAATGGTTATTGACAATTACCAGTGGCGTACCATTCATAAGGCAGAAGATGCTGTAGTAACTGAGTTTATAAGCCTATTAAAGCAAGGTAAAAATATTGGCATCATTAGTGAAGCAGGATGCCCTGGTGTAGCGGATCCTGGCCAAATACTAGTAGCTGCAGCCCAAGAAAAAGGATTTGAAGTTTGCCCACTGGTAGGGCCCAATTCTATTTTACTGGCACTCATGGCGAGTGGCATGAATGGACAAAGTTTTAGTTTTCATGGCTACCTGCCTATCGATAGTTTGGAAAAGAAGAAAGCCATTGCACAACTTGAACAAGATTCACATAAAAAAAACACGGCGCAAATTTTTATTGAAACCCCTTATAGAAACAACCAGCTCATTAAAGACTTGTTACAATACTGTCATCCGCAAACAAAAATTTGTATCGCTGTAGACATTACCGCACCTACACAATGGATTAAAACCAAAACCGTTGCGGAGTGGAAAAAAGAAACGGTAGACATCCATAAACGCCTCGCTATATTTTTATTACAAGCCTAAGCGAATAACGCAGTAACAGCCTGCATTAAAAACCGTATTTGTCTACAAGGTAAATAAGGCCAGCTATATTTACAGCTCCTAAAAGCAACTCACGCTTGTTTACATTTTCAAACACATCCGAACGTGCATGGTGTACATCAAAATAACGCTGTGAATCCGGTAAAAAACCACAAAGAGGTGTATTTAAATTTCTATTAAGTGGACCAATATCTGCACCGCCGCCAACATCATCCATACTAGAAGTACCGTAAGGTTTTAAGAGCGGCAACCAGCGCTGTGCTGCTGCTATTTTTTCTGGAGCAGCTGTAAAGCTAAAACCGCGGGGTGTAAAACCACCTTCATCGCTCTCTAAAGCAAAAATGTGTTTTTCGTTTTTTTCTTTTGCAGCAGCTGCATATGCAGTACCACCTCTTAAACCATTTTCTTCATTGGCAAATAATACAAAACGAATGGTGCGCTTAGGACTATAACCTACAGCTAAAAATGCACGCATCACTTCCATGGTATGCACCACACCAGCGCCATCATCATGTGCCCCTTCATTAACATCCCAACTATCTAGGTGACCACCAATTGTAATAATTTCATTTGGAAATTGAGCTCCTTTTATTTCAGCAATAATATTATGCCCTGTTGTGTCTGGTAAAAATTTACCGTGGGTCGCCATACTTATTTTTACCGTGCTCGATTTTTTTGCAAGAGACCATAAATAATCGGCATCGCGCGGCCCCACTGCCTGTGCAGGAATTTTCGGAAAAGAATCGTTGTAAGCCATACCACCCGTGTGTGGATCGTTGGCCGTAGAACTTGTAAGTGAACGAATAATACAACCCACTGCGCCATATTTTGCTGCTTGACTAGCTCCGTTTCTTCGATACTGGCCAGCCTTGCCATAGGCTTCAAAGGTTTTTACAATGGTGGCATCAAAACTATTGTTGAAATAAACAATTTTACCCTTTACTTCATTTTTATGTTTTTCTAAATCGGCAAAATCTTGAACGGCTAACAAAGTGCCTTCTACTTTTTTCCCATCCCCCAGTGAATTACCAAGTGCCAATACATCGAGTGTACGTACTTGTTTTTTACCATCAACACTTGTGATGTTTGCAAAATCACCACTGCCACGCACCCACCTTGGCACCATACATGCTTGTTTACTTACTGCAGGTGCACCAAGTTGCTGAAACGCATTTACACCCCAAGTTTCTGCTTTATACATGGCTGGAGAACCGGCAATTCTACCTCCTACTTTTTTAGTTAACTCGTATAACAAATCGTAAGCCTTACCATTTGTTAAGATTTCATCAGATAATTTTTTAATATAAGCAGCGTCTGCGTTAGACGGCTCAGTAGCCTGACTTAAACCAAAAAAAGGCACTAATAAAAGGAGATAGATGATCTTTTTCATAGGGCTCAAGTTAAGAATTTAATTAAAAAATAACCCCCCAAAGCATGCTTAAATAAACAGAATGCCGAATTAATTGTTACTTGCATAGGAAATGGTCAATTATAGAGCCCATTTATTTAATTATGCGTATAGGGATTGTTTGTTACCCCACTTTTGGTGGAAGCGGTGTTTTGGCCACCGAACTTGGAAAGGCCTTGGCCGACAAGGGACATGAGGTACATTTTATTACCTACCAACAACCCGTTAGGCTCAATGAGTTTAATGCCAATATTTTTTACCATGAAGTAAGGGTGCCTACGTACCCACTTTTTGATTATCCACCTTATGAGGTTGCGCTTGCTTCTGCGATGGTAGATGTTATCATCAATCACGACTTAGATTTATTACACGTGCACTACGCCATCCCGCATGCATCTGCTGCTTATATGGCCAAGCAAATTGTAAAGCAAAAGATTAATAGAAATATCCCGGTGATTACAACCCTTCATGGTACCGATATTACACTTGTGGGTAGAGATAAAACCTACGAACCCGTGGTTACTTTTTCTATCAATGAAAGTGATGCTATTACAGCGGTGTCAAATAATTTAAGAGACATCACTTACCAAACTTTTAAGATCACCAAAGAAATTGAAGTGATTTATAATTTTGTGGATGTTGAACGTTTTGATAAAAAACCAATTGAAGCATTTAAAAAAGTAGTGGCGCCTAACAACGAAAAAATAATTACGCACGCTTCTAATTTTAGAAAAGTAAAAAGAGTGGATGATGTGGTGCATATTTTTGCAAATGTCATTAAGGAAATACCAGCCAAATTATTAATGGTGGGTGATGGACCGGAAAGGCACGCTACAGAAGAGTTAGCGCGTAATTTAGGCATCGAAGAACATGTGCGTTTTTTAGGAAAGCAAGAGCAAATTGAAGATATTTTAGCAGTGACAGATGTGTTTTTACTCCCTTCCGAATATGAGAGTTTTGGTTTAGCCGCACTTGAAGCCATGGCCGCACGCGCCGTAGTGATTAGTTCCGATGCGGGAGGATTACACGAAATTAATATTCAGGGTGAAACGGGATATATGGCTCCTGTTGGAGACGTTGCTGCCATGAGTGGATATGCCGTTACACTTTTATCGGATGAAAACAAACTCATGCAAATGAAACAGGCCGCTTATGAGCAGGCCTGTTTATTTGACATCAGTAAAATTATTCCGGTATACGAAAAATTGTATAGTCGTTTTTGTAGAATGTAATATGCTTACATTTCTTTAGCTGTAAACTCCATTAAGGTTTTGATATAATCTGGCGACAAATTAAATTCAAGTCCAGCCGCTTCATATAATTCAGGTAACGTTTTTGTACCCCCTAACGATAACGCGTTTATATAATTTTGAAGTGCCTGTTTTGGATTTTTCTGATACTGCATCCAAAGCCCAATGGCACCCAGTTGTGCAATACCATATTCGATATAATAAAAAGGCACTTCAAATAGGTGTAACTGGCGCTGCCAGCCTATTTCACGGTAGGCATCAAGCCCCGTATAATCGATACTATTGGTAGAAAACTCTTTTAAAATAGCCGTCCATGTTGTTGTTCTTTCTGCTACCGTGTGCGCAGGATTCTCATACACCCAGTGCTGAAACTTATCAATAATAGCAATCCAAGGAAAAATGGTAATGGTTCTTTCTAGTTGATGTTCACGTGCACGTTTTAAATCTGCGTCGCTATCAAAAAATGCCTGCCAGTGATTCATAGAAAATAATTCCATAGCCATGCTAGCCACTTCTGCAATTTCCATTGGGTATTCTTTAAACGCACTCAATTCTAAATGATGTGCTAAAAAAGAATGAACCGCATGTCCACCTTCGTGCACCATGGTTGTTACATCACTCATTTGAGAAGCGGCGTTCATAAAAATAAAGGGTGCGCCAGATTCTGCTAACGGACAGTTGTATCCACCAGGTGCTTTTCCTTTTCGGCTTTCTAAATCAAAATGTTTGAGTTCATTCATTTTGCGAAGACATGCTGCAAAAAACGGATCTAACTGTTCAAAACAGGTAACCGTTTTTTCGTATAAATCTTGTCCGCTCGTAAAGGGCTTAAGCGGTAAGACGCCGGCTGGTTCTGCTTCTGTATCCCAAGGCTTTAAAACATCAAGTCCTAATTTTTCTTTTTTACGCGCATATATTTTTTTAATAAGAGGTAACACGTGCAGCTTTACGGCTTCGTGAAATTGAAAACAATCTTGTTTGGTATAATCAAACCTGCCAAGTTCTACAAACTTATAATCTCTATAATTTGCAAACCCTGCATTCACTGCTACCTGATGTCTTTTTTGAATAAGAGAACTATATAAATCATGCATCGCATCTTTATCGATGAGCCTTCTATCCTGTATTTTTTTATACACCGATTCTCTTACTGTGCGGTCTTCGTTTTCTAAAAATTTAGCTGCTTGCTGAAGTGTATATTCTTTACCCTCTACTTCTACGGTCATTTTTCCAGCAATTGTTCCATACTGCTGTTGCATCACACTTAACTCGGCTTGCAGTGGAATATTGGCTTCTCTAAATAATTCAATGTTCTTTTTTACGCTTCTGATATAGGTATAGTAAGTGTCTTTATCTAGTGCTGCAGTAAAAGGACAATCAATAAATTTTTTATTGAGTTGATCCGCAAAGGGCTGCATTTTAGGCTGAATTTCTAGGCAAAAATAATTGAAGGCTTCTTCGAGAGCCGGATTGGTAGTATCGCAGGTCATTTTAATTTGTCTCCAACAAGCATCTTCACTAATAACAGCTTCCACCTCACTCATATCTTTAAGCCACTGCTCTAAATCTTGTATAGAATTAATGGGCCTGTCCACCAATTCTTTAAAATAAGGCGCTAGACTTTCCCAATTGGTCAGCAAAAAGCCAGCAGGCATATAGGTACGTGGTATTTTTTGGATATCGGCGGTTAAAGTCATAATCGTTCGGTTTGAGGCACAAAAGTAGCCTCTAAATTGCTTCTAAAATGGTAAAAGTTTGCAAAGCTGCCCCGCTTTGCCCTATTTTTGTCGACCCGTAAAAAACAGGACCCTTTGGCTAATATTATTCATGTACTGCCCGATAACATCGCAAACCAGATAGCCGCTGGTGAGGTCATTCAACGTCCAGCTAGCGCCGTAAAGGAGCTGATGGAAAATGCAGTAGACGCAGGGGCCACTTCCATTCAACTCATTGTATCAGATGCCGGAAAAGCACTGATACAAGTAATAGATAATGGTAAAGGAATGAGTGAGGCGGATGCAGCCATGGCTTTTCAGCGTCATGCCACCAGTAAAATAAAAGCCATTGAAGATTTATTTGCCATTAAAACCATGGGATTTAGAGGCGAAGCACTGGCGTCCATTGCAGCGGTTGCCCAGGTAACCATCAAAACAAAAAGAGCAGAAGACGAATTAGGAACAAGCGTAGATATAGAAAATAGTGCCGTTCAAAAACAGGAACCTTGTAGCGCTCCAGTAGGTACTAATATTTCCATGAAAAATTTATTTTTTAATGTGCCTGCTCGACGCAACTTTTTAAAAAGTAATGCCGCCGAACTCAAGCATATCATTGATGAATTTATTAGAGTGGCCATGGCCTGCCCCGACCGCTTATTTACACTAACAAGTAATGGTCAAGAAGTTTTTCATTTAGCGCCCGGAAATATCAAACAGCGCATTGTTCAAATTTTAGGAAATACCTACACATCAAAACTGGTTAGTGTTACAGAACACACCGACTATATGAATATCTATGGTTTTATTGGCAAGCCAGAAACGGCGCGTAAAACCAGGGGTGACCAGTATTTTTTTGTAAACAATCGCTTTATTAAAAGTGCTTATTTAAACCACGCCGTTAACGCTGCCTACGCCGATTTAATTCCTAAAGATTCTTTTCCGGGTTATGTATTATTTATTGATTTGGATCCTTCTCAAGTAGATATTAATGTGCATCCAACCAAGCAGGAAATTAAATTTGAGGATGAAAAAATAATGTATGCATTTGTTGGCGCGGCTGTTAAACATGCGCTAGCTCAATTTAGCGTTGCTCCATCATTAGATTTTAGTTTAAACGCTGATATACAAAGTTTAGATGCGATAAACAAACCATTTACCACCGAAAAAAAGGAAGCAACCGCTTCAAGCTCTTTGTACCAAACGTTTACACAAAAGTACCAAGCGCATTTTATTGAAAGAGAAAACAAAGGAAATTTAGGGCATTGGAAAGATTTTTATGAAATGCCGTCTAAAGGTGAAACGCTTGCTCCTAAAAAACAAAGTGTAGAAATTTTAGCAGATACTCCCTTTATACAAATACATAAAACCTATATCATTGCATCTACAAACAATGGTTTTGTGCTGATACATCAACAACTCGCGCATGAGAGAGTGGTGTACGATAAATTGGTCATTGCTGCACAAGCTGCACAAATACCTACACAAAAAAGTTTATTTCCGGTAACACTTTCATTGAGCGCAGCTGATACTGCTATTTTAAGCGAACTACTTCCTGATTTACAACAAATAGGTTATCAGGTAGAACCTTTTGGTAACAATAGTTTTGTAATTCAAGGTATTCCCGCAGACGTCGAACCCGGTAACGAAAAAAATGCGATTGAACTACTTATAGAGCAGTACAAACATTATAGTTCCGATATTACTTTTAGCAGACGCGAAAAAATAATTAGATGCATGGCGCGTCAACAAGCCATTAAAACTGGTCAAACGCTTGGTCAAAAAGAAATGCAAGTACTGATAGAATCGCTTTTTGCATGTACTACACCCGGTGTAACTCCTGCTGGAAGCCCTACCTACATCGAATACAAAGAAGATTATCTCGACCAACTTTTTGGAAAGTAAGCGCGCTATAAATTATTGCGGCGCTATAAATAACTAGTTTTTATTGTACAATACTTGAATAAACTGCTCCACTGCCTTACGCACATTAGATGCTGTAGTGGTATGGTTGTTTACAAGTACCGAAAATATAAGCGTCTTGCCTTTTTTGGTAATTAAGTAACCACTTAAAGCTACTTGACCACTAAGGGTACCTGTTTTAGCAAAAATTTTACCATTTAAATTTTTATAATTACTACTTAGCGTACCGCCAACTTCACCACCTGTTGGAAAAATGTTTTGAAGTCTTTCAAATGAATAGGCTTTGTACATTTTATGGAGTATGCTTGTGAAATTTTCAGGTGTAAATAAATTATACCTGCTTAATCCACTTCCATCTACCCAATTTGGCTTTTGTGCTAAATCTGATAAATCGTTGGCGAGTAAATACGCAATGGTTTTTTTATCATCAAAGCTTTGGTGTAGCCCTTTACCTACCATCAATAGCGCCTGCTCTGCATAAAAATTATCACTACGGTGCATGAGTGGTTTTAATAAAGAATCTAATGGACGTGAATACACTTTAGTAGCTGTAACTGGCGCATTGTTTTCACGCGCATCTTCTAACGCAATCACTTTTGTACCACCGAGTGCTTCAGATAAAAGTGATGCTTCGAGTGTCAATGGAGCAGTTGTCCAATTTGAGGTACGGTATGGTATTTCTTCAAGTGTATTATTACCAGCTGCTGGCTGCACTAAAAACTGATTACTCGCCATTTGCCTTGAAACGCTAAAACCTTTGTTAATAGTAGCGTTTATGCCTTTTGTAGAATCTTTAAAAAACAAAGGTGTAACTGATAACTGACCCGCATTTTTTGCTACGCGCACCACATTGCCATACATGGGAAACGCAGAACGAGAAGGCATATATGAGGCGTCATAATCATCCCAAGACCAGCCCTGCCCAAAAGGCTTTGCTGTAAAACTAGGTGTATGTAAATAAATTTTATTTGTATTTTTTAAAACATTGAATAACGGATGTGTGGCATATTCTGGTTGTAAAAAAGTAGGATCGCCACTAGCGTATACGTGCATACCAGAATCGGTGGCTACCATTTGAGCCGCCAACACACTATCACCTAAATATTGCAATGCAGCAAAACAGGTAACAATTTTTGTATTACTTGCAGGAACAAAATATTTATTGGATTGATAAGAAAACAAATTGGAATTGGTACTTGGATCAAACACATGGATACCAATATGAGCGCCAGATAAATTATTAACCTCTAAAATGTTTTGATTGGCTGCTTTTTGTAATTTTTGTTGCACAGCGCATGCACAAAATTGTAAGACAGCAATGAGTAGCGCAGTTGCTTTACCTATTCGAACCATACCTTTCATGAATTGTTATTTTGTACCCTAAATATAAGGCTATAATCTTTCTACAGCGCGCATCCAACGCTCCGGAATTTCATTTTTTCCGGCATGGATATAATCTTTTAAGCTGCAGGCTACAAATTCACCATCATGCAATTGCATCCACCAGCGGCCGGTTCTTTTACTTTGCAAAAACACCGTTTGTACTTCGGCAAAAGCCATGGTAAATTCATTAAACGCGCTACGGTTGGCAAGTGATGCTTCCATCTTTCCTCTATTAACGCCATCCATAATATACCAAAGCATATGCGCAATTTGTTTGGCTGTCATTTGATGTACATCTTGCTCCGGCATATAACCATAAATACCAATAGTATTACAGGTATGGCTCATGCCTGCATACTGTGTTAAGGTACAAGCTTCTTCTCCATTAAAACCGTTGGGCGATAAATGATTGGCAGGCGCATGCGCATGTTGTATGGCAGCAATGTCAAATGAAAATAAATGCGAGTTGCGAATAGCAGGTTCCATTTCTGAAATATCTTCTTTAACCTTACCTAAGCGGTAACAATCAAACCTAAATTTATCAATGGTCTCAAGCATTTGCGGGTGCATAAAATAACTTTGAAACCCAATATGATTGTAGTGTTTTAAGTGGTTGGGCATACCCGTAAATAATTCTACTAAAAAATTATCGGCAGGTAACACACTCTCCATATCCATATCAATGCGCGCATCAACACAAACCGCATCAATAATTTTATTTTCATGTATATAAGACTGATACTGTGCCATGGTTACATCATGGGAGCCCCCTAGTATCACCACTTTTTTTCCAATAGCGGTAAGTTCATTAATAACCATCCTTAGTGCTGCATAACTATCCTGAAGCGTAGCACCACATTTTACATTACCAATATCTGCCACCGAAACAGCGGTATGCCAGTGGTATAAATTATAAAAAGCAAGGCGTATGGCATTTGGGGCGTTGGTGTTGGTATACTCAATACCTGCGCCTCTCATTTCACCGCAACCCACCAAAACAATATCTGCTTTCTCTAGATCCGGGAAAATTTGATCGTACACCGCTATATGTGTTCCTAATTGTGTGTCTTTGAAACCCTCATCATTTGTTAATTGAGCAATATTAACGGGCTCCAGAAAATCAAACATAGAATCTAAAGAGGAACTTGACATAGCTAGTTATTTGTGTCACTATAACGTGTAACCAGCCTTAAAATTGCGTCCGAATCTTAGATTTCTGTATACTTATAGCCCACCCCCCTCACCGAATGAAAGTACTGAGGATGGCGGCTATCGGCTTCAAAATATTTACGAAAACTGAGTATGAAATTATCGATGGTTCGGGTGGTTGGATACACTTGGTAACCCCAAACCACTTGGAGTATTTTTTCGCGGGTGACCACTTCGCCTTTGTTTTCAATGAGTAGCTTTAAAAGCATCACTTCTTTTTTACTTAGCTCAACATTGTCGCCATTGTAACAAGTGGCTGTTTGGGCCTTAAAATCGATGGTATTGCTACCAAAAGCATAGGTATCTGCAATGGTATTTTTATCTTGTATCCGTTTATTTTTATCAATTAATTTTTCTACGCGTAGTAGTAATTCTTCTAAATTAAATGGCTTGGTTAAATAATCATCTGCTCCTTTTTTTAACCCCATCACCCTATCTGAACTTGCATTTTTAGCACTCAACATCAAAATAGGCACTTCATTATTGGCTACTCTAACCGCTTCGGTAACAGCAATACCATCGAGCTCTGGAAGCATGATATCCATGATGATCAGATGAAAAAACTCGTTGGAAATCTTTTTAAGCGCTACTGCACCATCATAAGCAGAAGTCACCTCGTACCCTTCCATCTCTAAATTGAGCTTCAGGGTTTCGTGGAGATTTTCTTCGTCTTCAACTAGTAATATGGATGCTTTGGTATTTGACATTAGCTATTAAATGTAACAACAAAAATACTGCCTTGTGGTTTGTTATCTGTCACAGAAATGTTTGCATTGTGATTTTCAGCAATTTTTTGGCACAAATACAGCCCAAGGCCTGTTCCTTTGGTATTACGGGTGGCTTCGGAGCCGATACGGTAAAACTTTTCAAATATTTTAGACTTTTCGGTGTCGGGAATACCTTTTCCACTGTCGATTACTTCAAGTTTTACATGTTTACCATGCGCTGCTAGTATGACCTTAATTTCTGTGTCTTGTGGGGCATACTTGTGTGCATTTTCAAGTAGGTTGTTCACGAGCATCTGTAACAAAAGCGTTTCACCATCTAAATAAAGCGTTGGCTCTATTTGCTCAGTTACCAGGCGCAAAGGATAATGCTGCTTAAAAGTATCAATACATCCTTCTACAAGGTCTGATAAATTATTTTCGATACGTGACTCTTGATAGGCCTTACCATCTAATTGAGATGCCAATAAAATATTATCGCAGAGCATGTTTAAGCGGTTGGCTTCTTGTAATGTACTTGCAATCATTTTATCTTGTTGCGCAGGATCTAGTTTACGTTTTTGTAAGGTTTCTAAATTAAGTTGTGTTACCGCAATAGGTGTTTTTAATTCGTGCGTAACAGCCATCATAAAATTTTGCTGTTGAACAGAGGCTCTAATTTGCCTACGGGTAGCTCTAAATACATAAACAGCGCCTACCAAAATAAGGGCTAAAAAAGTGAGCCCTTCTGCAATATATTGAACCCTTTTTCGAGACTGCAAATTTAATAGTTGTGCTGCTGTTTGTTTTGGAACAACAGTGGTACCGGGCTTTTGCGAAATTTGCTGTAACTGAACAGCAATAAGGGTATCATTTTGTTTTACAAGTGCAATAAACCACCAAAAAAGTGCCGCAATCATATAAATGAGCATTGCCCAATACACTACTTTTACGGCCGTCAGTTTTTGATTGATTTTTGGGCTAAATATTTTCATACTTAAGGCATTGCTTTTTCAACGCGAATGCCAGCACTCAATACCGCAGCAAGTGGTTCGTCGCGCATGGCTTGCGCAATGGTAAAAGTATATACACCCGCTTTCAAAGCAACAGGTGCTTTGGTAATTTTAATTCTACTATCAAATATGTCATCCATGCCAGCACCCAACCAACCATTTGTATTGTCGGCGAGCTTTACATTAACAAGTTGCGTTTGCTTAGTACCAACGGGAGATTGCGTAATGATGTTTACCCAAATATTATTGTACTTGTAGGCATCGGTGTGTCTTATAACAAAATAAATATGGTAAGGCGCTGTGGTATCTTTTACTTCAAATGAAAAAGAAGGTTGTTTCGATACATGCCATTCATTTTTTGGAAAACTTTCAAATTTTTCAAAAACATCAATGGTATTGCATGAAAATAATGCTATGGTACTTACAAAGCATCCTGTCAAAAGCACTAAAAAGCTATATTTTTTCACCGATCTATTTTATATAAAATTACACACTTGCGCACACAATCTTACAAAACGTTTAATATTTGTTCTTTGGCTTTTTCTAATTCATCTTTCATTAAAATTACGAGCTGCTGAATTTCAATGTCATTGGCTTTAGACCCGGTGGTATTGATTTCGCGACCAAACTCTTGTAAAATAAAGGAAAGCTTTTTACCCTTACTAATTTCCTTTTCAGCTAGTATAGACCTAAAATAAGCACAGTGGTTGTTTAAACGCACTTGCTCTTCACTGATATCAATTTTTTCGATGAAATAAATGAGTTCCTGCTCTAAACGGTTGCCGTCATAATTTTCTTTGCCTACTTGTTCTTCTAAGAGTTTAACGAGGCCTTCTTTAATTTTAATACGGCGCTTAGGTGCTAGTACCGTAAGGGCTTCTTGGTGCTTTTCGATATTAGTTACACGCAATAAAAGATCCGCTTCTAGGGATAAGCCTTCATTTTTACGGTGTTCATTTAAATGATAAATAGCTTCTTTTAACACTTTTTGAAAACCTTCCCAATCTGTGTCAGATACAGTTTCGGAAGAAGCAGTGATTACTTCAGGAAGTTTTAGTAAGGTGCTTAATATATCACCCTCTGGTAATCCAAGTTCTTTAGCAAGTGCTGCCACCGGCTCGTAATACGCTTTTGCTAAATCGGTATTGATAGAAACAGGTTTACCCGTTCCATTTTGTTTGATGGTAATAAAACATTCTACACTTCCTCTTTGTAATCCTTCGTTGAGCATGTTTCGGATTTCAAACTCAAATGGTTTTAACAAAGCAGGAATATTGATACGAAGATCAAACTGTTTGCCATTTAACGAACGCACTTCTACTAAAAAAGTTTTGTCGCCAATGGTTTGTTCGGCTCTACCGTATCCTGTCATCGAATATAACATAGTAACTATTTTTTTATTAAAAATCAATACCCACCCACTTACGTTTGCTTTGCTCGTACTTTTTAAAGTCAAATTTATAGAGCTTACCCGGCCTGTGTGGCACATCCTGTTCTATTTCATTGATATCAATTAAGAGCTTCATGGATGCAAACTTTTTTCTAAAATTACGTCTATCAAGTGTTAAGCCCGAAATAGCTTCGTACAAGTTTTGAAGTTCACGTAGCGAAAATTTTTCTGGTAACAAATTAAAACCAAGTGGATGTTCTTGAATTCTTTTTTGTAACCATGCATGACATGCATCTACAATTTCTTTATGGTCAAATGCCATTTCTTCTAAATCTTCCACACTATGCCAGTGCAGTTCATTTGCTGTAATTGCCAAAGAATGATGGTTGATATTGAGGAGCGAACAGTAGGCAACCGTAATAACCCTGCCACCTGGGTGACGTGTGGGGCGGCCAAATGTTTTTACTTGATCGAGATAAACATCTTTCATACCCGTTCTTTCCTGAAGTACGCGGTATGCGGCGTCATCTAATTCTTCATTATCCTTTACGATGTCACCAAGCAGTGAAAACTTCCCTTTATAAATGGCCAAGTCACTTTTAATGAGTAGTACTTTAAGCTTATTTTCTTCGAAACCAAATATCACACAATCCACCGTTAATGGCACTTTAGGGTAGGAAACGACTAATTGTACCGCGTCGTTTACCTGCGCATTGCTCGTAACTGGGGCTGACTTTTTTGTGCTCATAAGGTAAAGTACTAGGGCTGTCCCTTTTTGGTGGTTTGGCAATATACAAAGTTTAGGAATAGTGTATATAAATCGTTTCAAACCATAGGTAACTAGACCCGTAAACATTAACTTTACAACTGCAAATTAGCCCTATGTTTATACCCGAAAACTTGCGCATTTTACAAGCTTTAACGAGTCAATTATTAGAGGGCTTGGCAAGTGATGGTTTACTTTACAGCGAGCAGGAAATAATTGACTTGCAGCAGGTTTTACGGTTTCATGAATACCGCTACTACGTTTTAAATGAGCCCTTAATTAGCGATGGCGAATATGACCGGTTATTTAAAGCACTAGAAGCTTGTGAGCAAAAGAATCCTTCGGCAATAACACCCGACTCCCCTACACAAAGAGTGGGTAGTAGTTTAAATGGACAGTTTGAAACAGTAGCCCATTTGGTACCCATGTTAAGTTTAGACAATAGCTACAATGCCACGGATTTAATTGATTTTGACAGAAAAGCAAAGGGCTTTATTGGGCTTGATACCATTGATTATTCGATAGAGCCAAAATTTGATGGCGCAAGTATATCACTAATTTATGAAAATGACCAGCTAGTGCGTGCTGCCACCAGAGGTGATGGTGTTGCGGGTGACGATATTACACAAAATATAAAACAAATTAAATCCATTCCACTACACGCTAATTTTTCGATGTATGGACTTCAAACTGTAGAAATTAGAGGCGAAGTAATCATGCATAAAAAAGCATTTGATGGATTTAATGCTACACTTG
>JBEDIY010000104.1:0-19363 GCA_041173245.1 Bacteroidota bacterium
CAAATTATTTCATTCTACAAATTATTCCATTTGCTTCGCAAATGTCCTAGGCTTTGGTTTTTTTTCACTCGCGATTCCAAGCGGGGCTTGAATCGCTCGCTTATAAAAACCAAAAGCCTCAGCAAACGCTGAGGCTTTATTTGTGGTTGTCGGGAAGACAGGATTCGAACCTGCGACCCCCTGGTCCCAAACCAGATGCGCTACCGGCCTGCGCCACTTCCCGATTTTGTAGTTTGCCGCTTTTTTAAAAGTGCGGTGAGGGCGGGATTCGAACCCGCGGTACAGTTTAACCCGTACGGCAGTTTAGCAAACTACTGATTTCAGCCACTCATCCACCTCACCGTCCTAACTCCCTTTTTGGAGAGGGTTGCAAAAATAAGGTGATGCGTCTTAATTCCCAAAAATAAAACGCTTAAAATATTGAGTTTTAAGCGTTTTATGAAAATATTTATTAAAATATGTGATTCTCTTAATAATCAAGGCTTACATCGCAGCCAATTGAACTTTTTGTGTGAGCTCCATTACGTTTTCTCTAAAGATAGAGTCGGTATCCATCAGGTCTTTTACGGTTTGACAAGAGTGAATAACTGTAGTATGATCACGACCACCAAAGTGCTCTCCAATTGTTTTAAGTGAGTTTTTGGTAAAAGCTTTAGCGAGGTACATGGTAATTTGACGTGCTTGTACAATTTCACGCTTACGTGTTTTTTGTAACAACTTATCGTAAGGAACATCGAAATACTCACAAACCATTTTTTGGATGGCGTCGATTGTAATTTCTTTACTGCTCGTTTTAACAAAATTACGAAGTACTTTTTTAGCTAGTTCAACATCAATTTCCTTCTTGTTTAAAGAAGATTGAGCTAAAAGTGAAATAAGTGCTCCTTCTAATTCACGAACGTTGGTATTAATGTTATAAGCAACATACTTAACCACTTCTTTAGGCATATCAAGGCCATCGTTCTTCATCTTCTTTTCTAAGATTTCGATACGTGTTTCGTAGTCTGGCACTTGTAAGTCGGCACTTAAACCCCATCTAAACCTACTCAACAAACGCTCCTGCATACCATCTAAATCTTTAGGAGATTTGTCAGATGTCAGCACTAATTGCTTACCGCTTTGGTGAAGGTGGTTAAAGATGGCAAAAAATGCGTCTTGGCTTTTTTCGGCACGACTAAAGAATTGAACGTCGTCTATAATAAGCACATCTATCAGTTGATAGAAGTGAATAAAATCATTGATTGCATTGTTACGGCTATGGTCTTGGAACTGGTTAATGAACTTTTCACTGCTCACGTACAACACCACTTTACCAGGGTGCGAACGCTTTACTTCGTTTCCAATAGCCTGCGCCAAATGTGTTTTGCCAAGTCCTACTCCACCATAAATAACAAGTGGATTGAATGAATTGGCGCCTGGTTTTTCTGCAACTGTCTTACCCGCTCTGCGTGCCACTCTGTTACAATCGCCCTCTATAAAAGATTCGAAAGTATACAGCTGGTTTAGCTGCGGATCAATTTGCATTTTTTTAAGACCCGGAATAACAAATGGATTTTTAACTGGATTATCAATCACCAGTGGAAAATTCATTTCGTTGTTGTTGTATGTTTTCATGTTGCTAGCAGGAACATCCATCGAGCCGCTACGGCTGTTGCTGTTTCCACTATCCACCATAATTCTATATTCTAATCTCGCCTCTTTACCTAACTCACGCTTTAATGTTTTGGCTAATAAATTCACATAGTGCTCTTCGAGGTACTCGAAAAAGAATTGACTTGGAACTTGTATTAACAATACATTCCCTTTTAACTCTACCGGATTAATAGGCTCAAACCATGTTTTAAAATGCTGCCACTCGACAATATCTTTAATGATCTTCAGACAACTGCTCCAAACTAATTCAGCACTTTTAGCCATACAATTACGAACAATTTATAATTAGGTTAACGTATTCTTTTCGGGTCCTCAATATATCCTTTTTTCAACAAAAACTCTAACGAATTTGACAGCTTTCAAAAAGTGTTACGGGACTGCGAATATGTATACTTTATGTTGAAAAAAAAATTTTTTATTTCATTCTTTTCCCCATTACAAACCAGTGTTCGGATTTTATCTGTTTTTAAGCCCTAAAAACCTACTTTTGAATACTAAAAAATATACCATTATGTCTTACGAGATTACCGGAAAATTGGTTGCAAAATTTGATATTGTTCAGCGTACAGAGACCTTTAAAACCAGGGAATTTGTGATTGAAAAGACCGAAGACATTGGAGGTCGTAGTATTACTAATTACATAAAATTTCAATGTGTTCAGGACAAAACCGCCATGCCCGACAAGTACAACCTAGGGGATGACCTGCGTGTACAGTTCAATATTAAGGGTACCAAGTGGGTAAAAGAGGGCAAAGAAAATTTTATTACAAATTTGGACGCTTGGCGTATGGAAGGGGTCAAATTAGGTCAAGATAGCGCAAATGCTAACGAATATTTTGATATGCCACCTGCCCAAGACGCGGTAGACGACCTACCATTCTAATGCAAAAACAAGTACAATTACAAGTCACGCCTTCAGAAGCTGCAGATCCTGCTGTCATAAAGCAATATGTAGCAAATGCAGGCGGTCATGCTATTACATCAGTTATAGGTTTTAATATTTTAAAAAAATCAATTGATGCCAGAAGTAGTAAGCAGGTATGGATCAACCTTACTGTGCAGGCATTTATTGACGAACCTTTCAACCCCAGAACCCTTGCCCCTATTAGCTTCAAGGACGTTAGTCATGCCACCACCAAGGTGATTATAATAGGCGCTGGCCCTGCGGGCCTATTTGCGGCTTTAAAATGCCTAGAACTTGGCATTAAACCTCATATTATAGAGAGGGGTAAAGAAGTGAGGGCAAGACGCCGAGATTTAGCTGCACTTAATAAAGAAGGGGTTGTAAACCCAGAGAGCAATTATTGTTTTGGAGAAGGTGGCGCAGGTACCTATTCGGATGGCAAACTATATACGAGAAGTAATAAACGTGGTGATATTAACCGCATCCTTCAACTACTTGTGCAGCACGGTGCCGAAGAACAAATACTCTATAACGCGCACCCACACATTGGCACCAATAAACTCCCTCAAATTATAGAGGCCATGCGACAACAAATTTTAAACGCTGGCGGCATCATTGAATTTGAGCAAAAAATGGTGGATTTTACCGTAGAAAATGGAGTGGTCAAATCGGTACAAACACAAAATGGTCATATCATTACCGGAGATGCTATTGTACTAGCAACCGGACATTCTGCCAATGATATTTTTTCGTTACTAAGCAGCAAAAAAGTGTTGATAGAAGCCAAGCCTTTTGCACTTGGTGTAAGGGTTGAGCATCCACAAGAAATTATAGACCGCGTACAATACCACTGCATCTTAAGAGACGAAAACCTGCCTCCTGCTTCCTACGGACTTGTAGAGCAAGTGCATGGTAAAGGTGTATTTAGTTTTTGTATGTGTCCAGGAGGCATTATTGCACCAGCAGCAACCAGTGCTGGCCAGTTGGTGGTAAACGGTTGGAGCCCTAGCAAAAGAAACAACCCATATGCTAATAGTGGTATGGTGGTGGAAGTGCAAAAGCAAGATGCACTTGATTATTTTAAAGAAGCCAGCCATAAAAAATTATTGGAAGCTATGTTTCCAATGGCACCCATAAATGACCTAGAAAACGACCCACTATTACTGCTTTATTTTCAGGCCATGGTGGAGAAAAAATCGTTTGATGCAGGTGGCGGAAAATTTGTAGCCCCAGCCAATCGGATGGTGGATTTTAGTACCAATAAAACATCTACTTCGCTGGCTAATTGTAGTTACATTCCTGGATTAGCCCCCCACAATTTAGAAAACGTACTGCCGCATTTTATTCGCAAGAACTTGCAGGATGCTTTTGTGGTTTTTGGCAAAAAAATGAAGGGGTATTATACCAATGAAGCACAAGTGGTCGCCACAGAAAGTAGAACATCGTCTCCAGTACGAATCCCTAGAGATGCAGCCACACTTGCGCATCCAGCCATTAGCAATTTATACCCATGTGGCGAAGGCGCCGGTTATGCAGGTGGTATTGTAAGCGCTGCTATGGATGGCGAACGCGTTATTGATGCTATCTTTTTAAGGCACGCAAAAAGCCATCTTTAACCAGCGAATTTTGCTGATACGCACCGAGCTCTTTTTGTAAGTCCTGCGCTAAAGATGTGTTTTCAAATGCAGACAAATCTGGTTTACCAGCATCTACCCAAGCCGTATACCAAAAATCAGCAATTAAATTAGCAGACTCAATAAGCCTTTCATTCACTGTATTTTTTAATGCGATGCCATATGCTTTTGCAAATGGAAGTGTATAGGCTTTTGTTTCTTTTCCATACCACATTTTCATTTCAAACTTATCTGCTTCTGTAAAATTTTTAGAAACTGTACGTTCCGTTTCTAGCATATAATCAATCATGCCAAAACCCTTGCGCACCGCAATCCATATAGCAGTTTGCGGATCGCTCAAATAAGTAGCCTTGTGGCTTGTATATAAATTGTATTGCGCTATTTCAATATCAGGCACCGTTGATTCCCATAAACTATGCATACCTTTTTGTCCCGTCAATTGTCCATCATAATTTATAGTGGTATGAAGTGGTACGTGCGCATCTCCAATATAGTGCCCTAAATCGGCGGCGTAAAACAAAATACTGTCTTTGTTTTTTTGCTTAAAGGCCTCGGTTAATTTAGCCTGCATATAAATAATATGATACGGCACATAACCATATTTTATGAGAGAATCCTTGGTAAACATAGCTACTGCCTTATTCCATTCTAGTGGCATTTTGTTCGCAGCATCTGTACCAAACATTTCTAAATCAATAAAGTGCTTGGTAGCTTCTGTTGGATCCGAATTTCGGCGCTGATCTGGTCTTACTGAATTTGAAACCACATTATCGATATGGGTGTAAAAAAAAGATTGTAAAGGAACTGGCAATTGGTATACCGCTAGTTGATGTGTGGTTTTATGAACCAAAAAACCCCAACTACTTGATACGAATACAAAAACCAACAAAACTGCTGATACAATAAGACTGCGCGTTAATTTCATATTTTAAACGTGTTACAGCCACGAAAGTAAGATTTTTGGCAACCGCTTGTCATTTAAAAATACCTTACCTAAAAAATAAAGAGTCATCCCGCCAGAAATCATAATTTTAATATTCAAAGTTTAAGCCCTATGCATAATATTCTAGAGTTAAAGAACCTTCAAAAACAGTACGCCACACAAAAAGCGGTGGATGACGTTAGTTTTTCAATAGAGCAAGGAAGCATTTTTGGCTTACTTGGACCTAATGGTGCCGGTAAAACAACACTTCTTCGCATGATTACAGGCATCTTTTACCCAGATAGCGGGGATTTACTTTTTGATGGTAAACCCTTTGATCCACAAAACGACTTTGTGCATATTGGTTACATGCCAGAAGAAAGAGGCCTCTACAAGAAAATGAAAATTGGTGAACAGGCGATGTACTTAGCTCAATTAAAAGGACTTAGCAAATCCGAAGCGCTGGAAAAAATAAAATTCTGGTTCAAGAAATTTGAAATGGAGAGCTGGTGGAATAAAAAAGTAGAAGATCTTAGTAAAGGGATGAGTCAAAAACTACAATTTGTAACGACCGTTTTACACGAGCCAAAACTAATTATACTCGATGAGCCATTTAGCGGACTAGACCCATTAAATGCGAATTTAATTAAGGACGAAATTTATGGACTTGCGCAAAGAGGAAGTACCATTATTTTTTCTACCCACCGCATGGAACAAGTAGAAGAAATTTGCGACCATATTATTTTAATGAACCTAGGCAAAAAAATATTAGACGGAACTGTTACAGATGTTAAACAACAGTTTAAGGAAAATAAATTTAATATACAATTCAAGGGCCAGCCAACGGAATTAGTAAG
Source organism: Bacteroidota bacterium (assembly GCA_041173245.1). Taxonomy (GTDB): domain Bacteria; phylum Bacteroidota; class Bacteroidia; order Chitinophagales; family Chitinophagaceae; genus Sediminibacterium. Next base: position 5,971 of record JBEDIY010000104.1, read on the forward strand.
CCCCATTTTTACCATTGAACACCAAGAAAAGCAACAGCTTATTGTAAAAATTAATGAAGGCTACAATAGCAATCATGTGCTCAATTATTTATTACAACAAGATGTTTTAATTGAACGTTTTAATGAAATCTTGCCTTCATTAAATGACATATTTATCCATTTAGTAGAAGGCAGTAAAGCCACTACCAGAGCTTTTCAAAACAATTAATTGACCGTACCATGAATAAGATATTTTTAGTTGCTAGTAGAGAATTTAAAACAAGGGTTCAAAAGAAAACCTTTTTATTAAGTACCATTGGACTTCCTATTTTAATTTTCGGGTTTTACGCCCTCATGATTTATTTCCAGGTTAAAACCACCGATAATTTTAAGGTAGCGGTAAGTGACCAATCAAAGTTATTTAACGGAAAAATTGATGATAGAAAAAGTACCGAAGTGATTTTTAGTTTTATGGATGCAGATACCGCTGCACTCAATAAAAAATTAATTGACGGAGCATTTGATGCTTATTTATTTATTCCAAACGGCTATAACCTACAAAGCGGAGAGCCTCAAATAGCCTTTAGATCAAGTAAGGCACTTGGTTTAATGACTAGAGAAAAAATCGAGAACAGAATCAACAACGCACTAGAAGAAAAAAAATTACTCGCACTCAATATCTCTAAAGGCCAACTAGATAGTGCTAGACTTGAAAATAATGCCATTAGTTTTACCACCAATGATGGCAAAAAAGACAACGAAACAAAAGTAGGCATCAGTTATGCAGTGGGTATGATTGCAGGCTTTTTAATTTATATCATTTTATTTGTCTACGGTACCATGGTGATGCGTGGCGTGATGGAAGAAAAAGTCAGTCGCATTGCCGAGGTCATTATAAGTAGTGTAAAACCGTTTGAGTTAATGCTGGGTAAAATATTTGGTATTGGCGCTGTTGGTCTAATACAGTTTATCATATGGATTGTACTCGTGTTTGGGCTTCAATTTTTAATTCCTGTTATTTTCCCAGATGTTGCTGCGCAGATGCAATCGGCTCCTATGCAACCAGGTGCTATGGGTGCTGTCAATGTGGCAAAAGAATCTGGCGCTTTACAAGGCATTATGGCCGGTCTTGCCGAAATTAATTTCACACTTATTATTGGATGTTTTGTGTTCTACTTTTTAGGTGGCTATTTCATGTACGCTGCATTATTTGCTGCTGTTGGTAGTGCGGTTAACGAAGACCCTCAAGATGCACAAAGCTTACTACTTCCGATTATGATGCCAATCATTTTTGCAATGGTTATTATGACTAAGGCTGTTAATGACCCTAATAGTTCACTCGCCATTTTTGGTAGCTTATTCCCTTTAACCTCACCTATTGTAATGATGGCAAGGGTTGCACATGGCGTTCCGGACGGCGTAACAGTGGTACAATTAATTGCAAGTATGGCTTTATTGGTGCTTGGATTTTTAGGCACTACATGGGTGGCTGCAAAAATTTACAGAACCGGTATTTTAATGTACGGTAAAAAAGTAACCTGGAAAGAAATGTGGAAGTGGGCGTTTAAAAACAATTAAAGCGCCCCGCACTTTAATGATTCACTTACTGCGCTAATGACACCCTTACTTTAACACCAGCCCTTGTGGTTGTAGATGGTGCAGCTGTAGAAATATAAGGCTTTACCCTTCGCTGGTCAAAGAAGAATTGAAGATTCACCCTGCTGTTTAATACATAATCAATAGAAGGCTGAATAGTGATTTCTTTTTGACCGCCAGTACCGTATGCATTTGTTTGATCGAGCCTGCTATTACTATTTGAAATATCACGCATCGATAAATCTACTTTTACGGTCAGATCATTCACCAGCTTGGCATCTTTCATCCCCGGAATTGTAAAAGGCAAACGAATTCCAGTAGTACGGAAACTAAAACCAAACACCCACTCTGTACTTCTAGATTCACTTAATTGATAATCTACCAAACTAAGGCTTAACTGCCTACCCTTCCTATATTCGAAGTGCATGTTCATTTGCTTATTGGTGGTAAAATCGAGCCCAATGAGTGGTTCAAAATTTTCTTGCATGGTAATATTAGGCACCAAGTAAAACGGAATATAGTTGCCGCTCACCGTATCCATAAATGAAGGGCCGCCGAGTCTAAAAGGATCTTGATATAGTAGCGCACTATTAAAACTATTCATACTTAAGTTGCCCTTGTAACTATGCGAAAAAGAAATGTTATTGAATTTTTCAGCTATAGCAGGAATTTTTGTAAGTCCTGTATAGGTAAGACGCCAATTAGGTCTTGGAATAATACCAGCAAACGGATTGGAACTTACTTTTGCATTGGATTGCTTGATAAGGGGCGCGGTATTTGGATCAGTCCCAGCATAAGCAGCTAAAAAGGCTGGTACCAGTACGTCTTGCGAATACCTGCCATAACCATTTGCATAACCATCAGCCGTAAACTTTTGCGAAGCTGGAAGTGTTTGCCAATAAGGGTTAGCAGCTGCAACACGCTTAGAAACAATAAGTCTATTATCTTGGAAGGTTTTAAATGTACTAGAAATTTCGTTGGGGGTATACCCTTCAAAAATTGTTTTAAATGAAATGTAGGAAACGCTAAATCCGCCCGTTGCTAATGGATTTAAATGCTCCATCCTGCCAGCTCCGAGTGTATCTTTAAACAACTGCGAGTAATCTTTTGTAAAAGTTTTTTCTAGATTTAAATCAATCAGTAATTCTCTTATGGGCTCTACTTGCGCGGTAATATTTAATCGCTGCTCAAAACTTTGTCTGTACAAAAAGTTAAATCCTGGATCGCGCGATAATAACCCTTGTGCAGCTTTTTGATTGAGCCAACTGGTATCAGGCTGTTTACCAAATGCATAATCAAGTCCTGGCGCTAAGGAGTTAAAATTTTGTCCCAAAAACTGCGTGCTATCCGTAAAACCTGGCACCCTACTTCGGTAATTGGCGGCGTAATTCAGGGAAAGATTTTTAACCATGGTAAGTAACTTACCCGCAAATCTTGTTGTACCATCAAGGGTTGGCATTTCATTGGCCTTAAGCATTTTTGCTGCAATGCGTTGGTCTTTTTTTAAGGTCTTCCACTTTTTTAAGGCAACTTTACGCTTGTCACCAATTAAACCTTGCAGTGTTTCTTTTTTACTAAGCAGCACAGTGCCCAATAACTGCTCTGGTGTGGCTTTGCTGCTAATTTTATTGCCTTTAACTTTTGGTGGTGGAATATTATCTAGTGCCCTTAAAAACTTAGACTTCGCATACAAGCTGGCAAAGTTAAATGGCATACTAATATTATTTTCCTGCGAATTTTCTATGGTATTTCCAAGTTCATATGCAAGCCTACTAGCACCAATCCAGTTGTAACTAGTTGCATAGGTATACCTTGCTGTAATCCAATCTGTGAGTGGGAATTTATTGAGTGGAACCGTATAGGAAATCGCCGCTTTTTGTTGATACAAGGTGTTTCTTCCCCCTTTTAAAAAGTTTTGCTGAACACTATCTCGTTTAAAGCGGGTATCAATCATGCCAAAAGGCTCATCAATACGCGCATTGTTGGTTGCAGAAAAATCCAGATTAACTGCGTTGGACAAATCCCAACGTAAATTATAAAACCGGTCAAACGTAAAATATTTATCGTAGGTAGTATCTACTCTTTCAATTTTACTATCCTGCGTATTTACAATTCGAGGAATGAATTGTCCAAATTGACGCTGCACATCTGCTCTAAAACTAAGTAGGCTTGGTTTTAAATTAAGGTTGAAATCTTTTATAAGGGACAACCAAGGCGTATTGGTTTTGATCACTTTTTTAAATGGAAATATAAATGTAGGCTGTGTGTTGTAGGTATATCCAAGTCCTCCTCTTTGTTTGGTTACTTTATTTTCATCTACAATAGGACTACTTTGTGCTGTTTGTGTATATGAGTAATTGAAATCAAAATTGCTAAGACTCATCATGGTTGATTTTTCACCAGGCAAGACTTTTACATTTGTAAAATTGATTGTTTTGATGGTTGTTTGATCCATCGCTACCTGATTCATAGAATCTCTCTTTTCAACGGCAGCTCTATTTAACTGGTCTTTAAATCGAATGTCTTTGTCATAGGGATCAAATGCTGGTGTAAAAACAGTTCTATTAATACTTGCATACACAGGCAAAGAGATGTTTGCTTTTTTAGGAAGTAATTTGCCTGCTTCGATGTTGGCAGCAATATCAAATTGTGTCATGTTTTCTTTTGCCCGCTCATTCACGCGTTGTTCGATGGTTCCAAAACCTACCGAATGTGTATTTGCAGATACAGACAAAGTACCTAAATCAGCTAATACCATGTCAACCCTGCCAAGCGCCGACCATCCACCTTGCTCATCCATTTCAGATAACCTAAGTTCATTGGCCCAAACTTCGGCACTAATAATTGGTCCATCTGGCAAATATTTATTTTCAACACCAATTAAAATTCCCCGCACTTCTCCTAGGTTTGGATTTCCATGTACCGAAATTATTTTATTACCAAGTGCTTCTCTGTAAATATTAGTAACAGATAATCCTTTACTATTTCTTCGTTGTTTTAAATCAATTAATGATCGAAGTGATAAATCAAGATTATTAAGTGCCGGCCATATTTTTTCTTCCTGCCCTTTTGGATATCTGCCTGGCTTTGTTACTTTTAATGGAATTTTTATCTCGTAATAGTTATTTAAAAAATCTTGACCTAATCTTACGACTGCATATAATTCATCATCTAAAAGCGGAAGTTGTCCAGGCACCGACTCGGCATGCAAATACATAGAGAGTCTACCAAATTGTCTGAAATCAAAAGGAACTGTTTTGAATACTGCGCGTGCATCACCAGTGGTTAAATCTCTAATCTGCATACTCATAGCCTGCTCATTTTGCTGCAAGTTCACTCCATTATTACTAAGCAGTTGCACACGTTCTACACCCGGAGGCATTAAATAATTAACAGGTTGACGACTACTATTTTCTTCTAAATTAACAGCAAGTGTATTAAAAGTTACTCCACTATTTACAGGGATAGATTGGTATGAACCTGTAGTATCTAATTGAAAATTAAACTGGCGCCACTGGTTGCGCACGAGATCCATTCTTGCCATACGCACAACAACAGAATCTTCAAAATCAGTAAGGTATAGTCGCGCAAAACGAATCGATTTAAAATCAGACATATTGCCCACTTTTCTGGTATAGCCTCTAATTGGAATTCGGAATAAAAACCAATTTTCTGTTTTAACCGTTCCATCTGCTGCATTAACAGAGAGCGTTCGTTTATCTGTTATATAAGGCGTTACACCTACCGCCATGCCAGGCTTTAATCCAACCTCGTATTCGTAATAAGCTTCCGTTTCATTTAATGTATTGTCCCTATTTAAATCTTCATTATCTGGATAGAGTGTTGCGGCTGGTGTAAAGGCACCTGTAGAAGCTATGGGTGAATTACCCTGCGGATTATTATGATTCTTATACCTTCCTAAAATACCGGTTCCTGGTGCGTCAAAACTATTGTCTCGATACCATTTGTAATTGTCACTGGCAGGATCCGTTAAGGCCTTTTGATAAACTAATGATGATGTTCCAAAGTTGCTTGCTAATTTTTGTAGAATGTAATTCTTTTTTATTCTTTCTGCGTTGTCATCGAGTCCGTCAAATCCAACGTCTTGGTATGGCCTATCGGCAGGATCATTACTAAATGCTTGCGTTATTTGAATAGGATTCACAGGCGTTTTACCCCAAGTATTACTGCTATCTACTTGAGCAGGCACTTTTGGTGTATTCATCCCGTTTTCATAAAACCTTTTACCATCTTTTAAAATGTCTTCGCTAATATTACCTAGGTTCAATAAAATTTTTCCGCCTCTACTATTAGGGCTTGTAATAAACGGGTCTTGCATCCATATTTCAAAATACTCAATATTACCCGTTTCAAAATCTGTTTGATCAATAGCACGCATAATACCTCCCCACTTAGCAGCAGGCGTTTTAAATTTTCCATCGGCACCAATTTGAGCTGAACGCGATTCAAAATTATAAGGGCCTTTTTCTTTGGGATAATAAGCGAGATCTAGCGTTGCTGTTTGAACATCCGTAATATTAGTAGTTCGCTGCGGAAATAATTCATTGGTAAATACCTGCCTAACCCTTGGGTCACTCAGTTCCGCAACATTACGTCTTAGGGGATTGTTGCTGCTGTTTTTGTCTTGTAAATTAGGTTCAATATTATACCATGCTAATTTAGCACGGTTAAAATTATAATCGATTGAATCTGTTAAAATGGCCTCTGGAAATTTTGGATTTCCTTGCGGTGTAGAGGCAAGTGTCCATGCCACAAAAGGAAATCTTAAATCGATATTGGTTCTCGTGCCTTCAAAGTCATCGATAAAAATAAGGCCCTGATCACCAGAACCAATTTGTGGCGGATGCCCTGGTTTTAAAAATGCCCCTTCACCATATGCATTAATACTAGACATTGTTTTAGTAGCATAAAAAGGAAGCCTATTTAATAATCTAGTAACAGAAGGCAGTTCCGATTTATAACTAAAATCGAGGCCGTACATGGTGTTACGAATGGGGTCATCACCATAATTCATTTTTGTAAAAAACGGACGCTCCCCTAATCTTACAGATGTAGCACTTACGCTAAATTTTTTATTGGCGATATAATCTAAACGAAGACCACTAAATCCTCGGTTTTGCATACCAAACCCCGTATTATTTTCAAATGAAACACTCACCGGTACATTGGAACTTAATATAGCAGCATTTAATATTTTGATGCTTCCTAAATTATAATCGACACTATAATCAAGTCCTTCTCTTAATTGCTGGCCGCCAGCAGAAACCCTTACAGAACCTGGTGGGATATTAAATGTATTTAACTGAATTTCGGAACCACCGCCACCACTTTTAACCTGACCCTGCATAACAAATCGGTTCAGGTTTGCATATGTCTGCGCAATGGCCTTAATAGAATCATACAATTGATAGTAGATATATTTTTGTTTTACCGCAGTTGACATGCCTGTAAATGCGAGTGTATCTAAGTCTTTTCCAAATGGCTCCAAAACTGGAAAAATAATTTTACCTGTTTGCTGCAAAACTGTAAACCCTTCTACAAAATCAAATACCCCATCCGGCTGCGGATCGTTTCGATTGTTAAGCCTATCTAAGTTTAATATCCTGAGTAAAGGAAATCCCTCTGTCGCTTGTGATGTTTCAGGTAAATATCTTTTGAGTCCACCACTTGGCTCTTCATACAAAACATTGAGTTTAAAATCTTCACGCTGAATACCTCCAAAAACATCGAGCGAGTAAACGTTTTTCATCATCCAATCCCAAATAGGGAGTTCTATTCGTTGAGAAGTTGCTTTTAATAATTTTAAAAACAAAACTTTTTGTACACCCTTACTAGAATCAAGTGCCACATCTTGAGAAAATTCACCCACCTGGTATACGCGACCATTATAGGTATATTGGTAGGCTACTGCGAGCACCTCGTCTGCTTGCAGTTGTGTATTGATGGATAAAAAACCTATCTGTGGATTAAAGGCATACTCGGTTGAGTTTAACTTTCGTGCAAATGTTTTTTCATAATCATCAACCGGCTTAAGCCCTTTTGATAGCAACAAGCTATTAATAACTGCAGGGTTTCTACTACTCGGATTTCCAATCAATCCACTATATAAATTATTGGCTCCATTAAAGGGCAGTGCACCACCTGTTGTAGCTGCGATCGCACTTGTATTATAAGGTTGCGGCTCCCCTATGTCCATAAAGCCCACAATATCTCTAGCTTCTGTAGTTGCCCCTGTACGGTTGGTAACCCAAACTTCTATACGTTGAATTTGTACCTGCGTATTAACAACGGGCAAATTTTTCATTGCCTTATTAAACGTATTTTTAAAATATTGTCCTAACAAAAAATGTCGGTTTTCTTCGTAGTCATCTAACTTTTTTTCAAAAGTTAACATAGAAGCCCCGCCTTGTAATGCTACAGACTGTCTGGTAGATCTTTGATTGGCAAGTGCTGCAGTAACAAATAATTTTCCGAATTGCAATTGCGATTTAATACCAAATAAATTTTGAGCCGAAGGAATTAAAGTACCCCTCGATTGAAATGAAATATTTCCTGCCTCAATACTTTTTAGCAGCTCATCGTCCATTCCCTTATAATCCAACTTAATTTGATTGTCGAAATTTAGATTAGCAAGGGTATTATAATTAATCGGAAACTTTAATTTGTCTCCAATATTAGCATTCACACTTAAATTGGTATTCATGTCAAAATCAAACCCTCCATTTTTTCTTGCTCTTTCGGGAAGCGTTGGGTTTTCTATATTTTGACCCTGGTAACCTGCCATAATGGTTACATCACCTGTTGGCTTAATGTCTACATTTAATTTATTAGCTGCTAAATCATTCGCTGTATTTTTTAGCTGACTTTTTAATGAATCAAATTGATTACCTATTTGCTTGGCTTTATCGGCAAGTTGTTTTATCTGTCCGCCGGCACCACCAAGTAGATCACTCACACCAAATATTCGATCAAACAATTTATCGTAAACCTGCATAGGTGGCCTATTCACTTTTTTATTTAGTGCCGTTAATGCATCAGCTCTTTTCTTAAAATAGTCTGCTTCGTCTTGTTTGGCTTGCAATTTGACATAGGTATCAAAGTCTATGTAACTAGGTGTGCGGTAGGGTATGCCATTGATAGTTTCTACAACTTTATATTGTCTAGTGATGGGATCAAAAATCACCGACTTTTTTATGAGCGTTGTATCTCTAATGTCAAAAGGATTTTTACTTGGCGTAACAATAGATGCAGCCCTTCGGTCCTTGATTGGATAACGAAGCCCTGTTCCCCTTTGCGCATGCGTATACTGAACTGAATTAAACAGTACATGGAGCAACAAAAAAAAGCCAAATAAATATTGACGAAACCGACTCAAAAAAGTAAAATTGGTAAAGTAGAATTTTGATCGATAGTCTATAAATTTTTTAGAGCAGATTTAATAACATCTTCAAGGGGCGCTTCAGCACCCAATGTTCCTATTGTTTTTTTAACAGCCTGTTCTGCTAAAGGTTTTCCTATGCCTAGGGCCACCAAAGCCTGAACGGCATCACTATCTGGTGAAGATACAAAACCACCTCCAAAAGGGGCGTCTTGATGCTGTTTTCCTAATTTATCTCTTAATTCGAGTACCAATCGCTCGGCAGATTTCTTACCAATACCCTTAATAGCCTCTAGTTGCTTGGTATTGCCCTGTACAATAGCCCTTGTAATTTCATCGGGACGAAGGCCAGAAAGCATCATACGTGCTGTAGATGCACCAACGCCCGAAACACTAATTAACTGTAAAAACAGCTCTTTTTCGGCGCCATCTGCAAAACCAAATAACGTTTGAGCATTTTCTGTAATATGTAAATAGGTATACAATTGACCCTCGGCGGCATTCCCAATGGCAGAATAGGTATTGAGGCTAATTTGGAGGTCGTAACCTACCCCATTAACGTCAACAACCACTCTGGCTGGCGTCTTAATTGCGTATTTTCCTCTTACGAATGCGATCATAATTGAACTGTAAAAATAGGCGTAAAAAACGAGACATTTGAGCCTATCTTTACCCCAAAAATTAGAAGATTTTAAGAAAATCAAGTATGCAGCAAATAAGAGCAACGATAACAGCCGTTGGAGGCTATGTTCCAGAAGATAAATTAACCAATTTTGACCTCGAAAAAATGGTGGAAACCAATGACGAATGGATCAGATCCAGGACTGGCATTGAAGAGCGAAGAATTTTAAAAGGAGAAGGCAAAGGAAGTTCCGATATGGCTGTCCCTGCCGTTCAAGAGATATTAAGAAAAAAGAATCTAGACCCTACCCAAATTGACTGCCTTATTTGTGCCACCGTTACGCCTGATATGGTATTTCCAGCTACGGCTAATATCATTTGCGATAAAATTGGCGCCACAAATGCCTGGGGCTATGATATGAGCGCCGCTTGCAGCGGATTTTTATTTGCACTCACCACAGGTGCCATGTACATAGAAAGTGGGCGATTCAAAAAAGTAATTGTAGTTGGTGTAGATAAAATGAGTGCTATTGTAGATTACACCGATAGAGCTACTTGCATCATTTTTGGAGATGGCGCTGGGGCTGTTTTGTTGGAAGCTACAGAAGATGATACTATTGGTATTAAGGATAGCATTTTAAAAAGCGATGGTAGCGGTAGACATTATTTACACATGAAAGCTGGTGGCTCATTAAAACCCGCTTCTGTAGAAACCGTTTTAAATAAAGAACATTTTGCCTACCAAGAAGGTCAAGCTGTTTTTAAGTTTGCCGTAAAAGGTATGGCCGATGTAAGTGCCGAACTATTAGAACGCAATCAACTAACAGGCGACGACATTGCATGGCTTGTTCCACACCAAGCCAACCTACGCATCATTGATGCAACAGCGAATAGAATGGGGATCGACAAAGAAAAAGTGATGATTAATATTCAAAAATACGGTAACACAACAGCTGCTACATTGCCGCTATGTTTGTGGGACTGGGAATCACAATTAAAAAAAGGCGACAATATTGTACTAGCTGCTTTTGGTGGTGGATTTACTTGGGGAGCAACACTCTTAACTTGGGGTTACGATACAAAATAATTTAGCATGAAAAACAAAGTTCCATTAACGGGTATTAGTTCGGTGGCCATGCACGCTGCAGGCCATAACAATGCAGAAGATGCACACCTAACACCCATATTTGCTACTTCAACATTTACTTTTGATAGCACCGAAGAAGGCATGAACCGTTTTGCAGGTAAAGACAAAACAAGGGTATATAGCCGTTGGGGGAATCCTACTTTTACTGCCGCAGAAAAAACAATTGAAGCATTAGAAGCTTTTGGAATAAAAGATAAAAACGGAGAACCACTTTTATTGCGCGCGCTACTTCACGCAAGTGGACAAGCTGCTATGACAACGCTTTTTATGAGCGAATTAAAAACAGGGGATGCCGTTCTTTCGCACTACTCTTTGTATGGTGGCACTTACGAACTGTTACATAAAGTGGTTGCTGCCATAGGCGTTACCATAATTATTGTAGACATGCGCGACACGTCCGCTGTTGAAAATGCACTCGCAGCAAATAGCAATATCAAACTCGTTCATATCGAAACCCCTGCCAACCCTACCATTCAGTGCGTAGATATTGAAGCAGTAACGACCATCGCAAAAAAACACAAGCGCCTAGTAAGTGTAGACAATACTTTTGCAAGCCCCTATCTACAACAGCCTTTTAAATACGGTGTAGATTATGTTTTTCATTCTACTACTAAATTTTTAAACGGACATGGCTCTGCTATTGGCGGTGTACTACTTGGTAGTGACTTAGAAAAAATGAACACGACTGTTTGGAAATGGCATGTACTACTTGGCGGAAACGCAAATCCGTTCGATGCTTTTTTATTAGGACAGGGCATGAAAACACTAGAACTGCGCATGGATAGGCATTGCAGTAACGCACAAACAATTGCAGAATTTTTAGAAAAACATCCAGCCATTTTAAAAGTAAATTATAATGGACTTGAGTCTCATCCAGATTATGCATTGGCAAAAAAGCAAATGAAACATCCGGGTGCTGTCATGAGTTTTGAATTAAAAGGTGGACTCGAAGCAGGTAAAAAATTTATTGACGCCTTACAAGTTTGTGTTCGTGCTATTTCATTGGGCACAGTAGACACTTTGGTATCGCACCCAGCTAGCATGAGCCATTACGGTGTAAGCCCCGAAGAAAGAGCTAAATACGGAATTACAGATGGACTTATTAGAATGAGCGTGGGTATCGAAAATATTGAAGACCTCATTGCCGATTTAACACAAGCCCTTGGTTAATTTATTGTAAGCAAAAGACAGATGCAAATAAATATTAGACGCGCTACTATCAAAGATTGTCCTAGCATGCTTGGGCTTATCAATGAATTAGCCGTTTACGAAAAAGCACCAAACGAAGTAACTGTTACGCTTTCACATTTCGAACAAAGTGGATTTGGCGAAAATCCTGTGTGGTGGGCCTTTGTAGCGGAAGCCAACAACACGATTGTAGGCTTTGCACTTTATTACATTAGATACAGTACTTGGAAAGGACAATGTTTATACCTCGAAGATTTTATTGTAACCGAAAATATGCGTAGTAAAGGCATTGGTAAATTATTGTTTGACCAAATTGTTCAAGAAACAAAAGATAAAGGCTTTTCAAGAATGGTATGGCAAGTACTTGAATGGAATGAATCAGCCATCAATTTCTATAAGAAATACAAAGCCAACCTCGATCCAGAATGGATTAATGGCATACTAGATGTATAAACTACAACTAACTTAATCCGTTCACTACCGCTTCTTTGTAAACCTTTTGTACCAAACCTTGCAGTACTTTTCCTGGACCAACTTCTGTAAAATGTGTAGCGCCATCGGCTACCATTTGCTCCACCGTTTGTGTCCATTTTACAGCACCTGTTAATTGATTGATTAAGTTTTGTTTGATTGCAGTAGGGTCTGTAACTGCTGCAGCCACTACATTTTGGTAAACGGGGCAAATTGGATTTGCAAAATTTGTTGCTTCGATGGCTGCAGCCAATTCTTCACGAGCAGGTGCCATTAATGGGCTATGAAAAGCCCCTCCTACAGGAAGTACCAGTGCACGCTTTGCCCCAGCAGCTTTCATACGCTCACATGCTATTTCAATACCTTTTACAGATCCACTGATAACCAGTTGACCCGGACAATTACAATTTGCTGCTACAACAACTTCATTTGTTTCCGACATTACTTCTGCACAAATACGAACTACCATATCATCTGCTAGCGCAAGCACTGCAGCCATTGTTGAAGGCACTAGTTCACATGCCTTTTGCATTGCTGCAGCTCTGATACTAACCAGCTTTAACGCATCTTCAAAATCCAAAACTCCATTTGCCACCAGTGCTGAAAATTCTCCCAATGAATGGCCTGCAACCATATCCGGTATGCCGTGCTCAAGTGTTTTATAGGCAATCACTGAATGTAAAAAAACAGCCGGCTGCGTAACATTCGTTTGCTTAAGGGCTTCATCGGTGCCATTAAACATGACCTCACTAATATCAAAACCTAATATCGTATTGGCCCTGTCAAATAATTCTTTGGCCACTGGATTACTTTCATACAAAGCCTTTCCCATTCCAATAAATTGTGAACCTTGACCTGGAAATACATACGCGTGCCTATTCATAAGTAATGATTTAGAACTCAAAGTAAATAAAAAACCCCGACACTTTTTATGTCGGGGTTTAAAAATTAGATGCGTACTTAAAATTGTGTATTCAAACCCAAATAACGTA
>JBEDIY010000105.1:0-60613 GCA_041173245.1 Bacteroidota bacterium
ATAAAAAACGACAATAGAAGGAACGCCACATCACACATAGCCGTCATGTCTATGTTGGTGCTCTTACGTGGTAATTTGGCTCTTCCCATTGTTAATAATTTATTAGGTTCTCAGATTAAAATTCAAAACATTGTGCTTTACAAATAGTTGATATCAACTATTTGTAGTTTGCAGCAAAGCTTTGTGTTAATGTGAAACCAGACTCATCAATACCGTAAGTAACTGCATCGATACGAGTCGTAAATACGTTGTACATGATGATCGCTACTGCAGAAGTACCAATACCTAAAGCCGTATTGTATAGGGCCTCAGAGATACCTTGAGAAAGTTCACGAGCAGCTTCTCCACCACCTTCGTCTCCTAATTTAGAGAATGAACGAATCATACCCATTACCGTACCCAATAGACCTAATAAGGTTGCTACAGATGCGATAGTAGATAAGAATACTAAGTTCTTTTCTAACATAGGTAGTTCAAGTGCTGTTGCTTCTTCTACTTCTTTTTGGATATTTAATACTTTTTGATCTGTAGTAAGCTCTGTGTTAGAAATCATTTCTTTGTATTTCTTAAGACCTGCTTTCATTACGTTACCTACAGAACCCTGTTGCTTGTCACACTCAGCTAACGCTTTTTCAACGTCTTTGTTTGCTAAATGAAATTGTACTTTACGTACAAACTCAGCAATATTTCCAGTACCAGAAGCTTTGTTAACAGTTAATAATCTTTCAATAACGAAAAATAATACAATTAAAAAACAACCAATAAGGATAGGTACAATGATACCACCCTCATACATTTTTGTAAAAGTTCCTTTTGGTCCTTGGTGGTTAGGCCAAAACCAATGGCTAGCATCAGGATCAGGCGTTGTGAAGTTAGAAGCGCTTCCTAGTAGTACGCGCCAAATAAGGTAACCGCCAATAATACAAGCAATTGGAGCGATTGTTGCGATTAAGTTACTGCTCTTTTTAGGTTGTGCAGTTGCATTCGTTTTTGCAGCTGTTGCAGTTGGTTTTGTCTCAGCCATGATTCGATAGATTTTTTGTTTTTTAAATAATTAAAACCGATTTAAAAATTTGTCCCTACAATGCTAATAAAAAAAAACGTTTTAAAAATAAAACTTCTTCAATTAAACCCTTAGGGGCTTACAAATTAGTTAATTTATTGAAATAGCCAAATTTGGTTACAAAAAATTAATTTGACCCGCTGTTAGTAAAGGCTAAATAACTCAGTACTAGCCCATTATTACCTCGAAATCCACAATTTTTCACCGATTTGTTTAATTTATTTTGCCATTCATCCAAGTTCGTCCAAAAAATCGTGGACCGAATGCATGTGAGCCCTATCTTTAAAGCATTATTCAATAACTAATACAACCAATGAAAAACTATTTTATCGCGGCGGCGCTCCTTGTTTCAACAATGGGAACCGCACAACAAAGAGACACCGCGCAAGCACCAGGTGCTAGAGCTGGTATGCCAAGCATGGCTGGTATGGCAGGTATGGCAGGTGCACGTCAAGCTCCAAAAGCTTTTAAAGATGTAATTACTTCAAAAGCAGTTTCACAAAAAGGTTTATTTACCGTACATAAGGTAGAGGACAAATACTACTTTGAAATTCCTAATAGCCTAATGGGCCGTCAAATTTTAGCAGTAACCCGTTATATTAAAGTACCTGCTGTAGGTGGTGGACGTGGTGTATATGGTGGTGAAATTGCCAACCAACAAACCATGGCTTTTGAAAAAGGACCAAGCAGTAATATCTTTTTACGTGGTATTGCTCTTATTAGCAATGCGAATCCAACAGATGATATTTACAAGGCTGTTACCAATTCAAACTTAAATGCTATTGCAGCAGCTTTCCCTATTGCAGCTTTCTCAAAAGATAGCAGCGGTGTGGTGATTGACGTAACTGATTATTTTAAAGGTGATAACCCTTTAGTAAGTGTTAGTTCTCAAGTAAAACGCTCATTAAGCTTAACGCAAATTTCTGCAGATAGATCTTATATTGACAAGATTTCTAGCTACCCTATTAATACCGAAATTAGAACCGTAAAAACATTTGGTTCTTCGGCAGCTGGAGGTGGATTTGGTGGTGCGAGCCCAGCTCCAACTGCATCGATTCCTACAGCTAATGGCAACAATGCGATTACTATTGAATTGAATACTTCATTACTCCTACTTCCTGCAACGCCAATGGCAGCAAGGATTGCAGACAAGCGTGTAGGTTTCTTCACAGATGATTATGTTGTGTTTGGCGACAACCAACAAAAAGTTGAGAACAAAGAATTTGCAGTACGTTGGAGATTAGAGCCAAAAGATGCAGACGTTGAAAAATGGAAAAAAGGTGAACTCGTTGAGCCTAAAAAACAAATTATTTATTACATCGATCCAGCAACTCCAAAGCAGTGGCGTAAGCACCTAATTTTAGGTATCAACGACTGGCAGAAAGCTTTTGAACAAGCTGGTTTCAAAAATGCAGTTGTAGGTAAAGAGTGGCCAGAAAATGATACCACGATGAGCCTAGAAGATGCGCGTTATTCTGTAGTGCGTTATTTTGCTTCTGAAACAGAAAATGCATATGGCCCTAACGTTCACGATCCACGCAGTGGAGAAATTTTAGAAAGCCATATTGGCTGGTACCACAACGTTATGAAACTTGTACACGATTGGTACATGATTCAAACTGCAGCGGTTGATCCACGTGCACGTAGTATGAAATATGATGATGATTTAATGGGCGATTTAATTCGTTTCGTTTCTTCACACGAAGTAGGACATACTCTAGGTTTAAGACACAACATGGGTAGCAGTAGCAAAACTCCGGTAGAAAAATTACGTGATAAAACATGGGTAGAAGCGAACGGTCACACGGCTTCTATTATGGACTACGCTCGTTTTAACTATGTAGCACAACCAGAAGACAATATTTCTAAAGCAGGTTTATACCCTCGCATTGGAGATTACGATTTATGGGCGATTCGTTGGGGCTATGGTTTCATCGCTGGTAACAACGAAGAAGAAACTAAATTAGCGAGCAACAAGTTAATTACTGAAACACTTAAAGCAAACCCTCGTGCTTGGTTTGGTACCTACGAAGGTGGCAACCAACAAGATCCACGCAGCCAGTCTGAAGACTTAAGCGACAATGCTGTAAAAGCAAGTGATTATGGTGTCAAAAACTTACAACGTTTACTTACAAAACTTCCTGATTATACAACAGAAGAAGGTGATTTAAACGAAAACGTAGCTGTTATTTATGGTCAATTACTAGGCCAATTTAGAAGATACGTTGGACATGTAAGCCGCAATGTTGGTGGTGTGTATGAAACATTCCAAACATCTGCAAGTGGTGTATCTGTTTATGAGCCAACACCTAAGCAGCATCAAAAAGATGCACTTGGATTTTTGAATAGACAATTATTCCAAACACCAACTTGGTTAATTGACAAAAGAATTTGGGATAAAATAAATGTTCCTGGTTCTTCTGATCCAATTGCAGGTGCGCAAGAAAGTGCTTTAGCTTCTATGTTAAGCACAGACCGCTTACACCGTATGCAAATGAACGTAGACCGTTTTGGTGCAGACAAAGTATACGCTGCTACTGAAATGATCAACGATTTACAAAACGATTTATTTGTTGAATTAAAGTCTGGTAAAGCAGTTGAAACCTACCGTAGAATGTTACAAAAAAGCTACGTAGATAAATTAGATGCAATCATTAACCCTAAATCAAGTGCTGGTGGCATTACCATTAGCTTTGGTGGCGGCGGTGGTGGTAACAATCCTTACGGATCTGGTTACAATAGCCGTAGTGATGTAAATAGTATTGCACGCGCGCAATTAGTAGCCCTTAAAGGCACTGTAAACGCTGCAATGGCAACCACTTCAGACAAAATGACCAAAATGCATTTAGCAGATTTAGCGCAAACCATTAAGTTGTCGTTAGATCCTAAATAATATTTCGAATTTTTTAAGGAATTTTTTTTTAGAATTTTTTAGATTGGAAAATCCGAGGGCTTCGCCCTCGGATTTTTTTTGTCCAAAATTTTTTCGCGCAACTTATCTTGCCTAGTTTTATACAATAATGCCCAGCTCATTTATTATCGTTCTAGTTCGCGCAGTTTAACACAATTACGCCCAGCTCGCTTATTAGCACTTTCCGCTGCGCAACTTATTTTTCATAGTTCGGTCACATTCATTTAAATTGTGTCAAAGAGTAAAACTATGTTAGAGCCTTGGCGCACTGGAACGGTCATCAAAATTGAAGACGCATCGGAAAGTACCAAGCGTTTTTGGATTCAAATTCCAGAGCTAGACAGTTTTAGTTTTAAGCCCGGGCAGTTTGTTACACTTGACTTACCCATTCACGAAAAAACAAATAAGCGCTGGCGCAGCTATTCCATTGCATCCGCGCCAGATGGCACAAATATTATAGAACTCGTAATTGTACTACTAGAAGGAGGCCTTGGCACACCGTATTTATTCAATGAAATAAAGGTAGGGAGTACTATTACCTTAAGAGGGCCTGTGGGTGTGTTTACACTACCTGAAACACTCGATAAAGACCTGTATTTAATTTGTACCGGTACGGGTATTGCACCATTTAGATCCATGGTAAACTGGATACATCAACAAAAAATCGCACACAAAAATATTCACTTGATATTTGGTTGTCGAAAAATGGGAGACTGTTTATATGCACCCGAATTAAAGACACTCGAAACACTAGAAAATAATTTCTTTTACCACCCTGTTTTTTCTAGAGAAGACATAGTGCCTGATGGTGCCTCTAAGGGTTATGTGCACGGCGTTTACGAGCAGTTGTTAGCGGATAAAAATCCGTCGCAATTTTATTTGTGTGGCTGGAAAAACATGATCGACGAAGCCAAGCAGCGTATCATGGCAGCTGGTTACGACAAAAAAGACATCCATCTAGAAATCTACGGATAAGATTTGCAATACAGCGTAGCTGATTATGTTTAAGCGATTCCCGCTAACACAATCTCTTTTACTTTACTGATGTGTATACGCTCCTGCGTCATTGCATCACGGTAACGAATGGTAACCGTTTGGTCTTCTTTCGTTTGGTGATCGATGGTTACGCAAAACGGTGTACCAATGGCATCTTGTCTGCGGTAACGTTTTCCAATCGCATCTTTTTCTTCGTAAAAACATTTGAACTGACCCTTGCAACTATCCATGAGTTCACGGGCAATTTCAGGAAGTCCATCCTTTTTAACAAGTGGTAAAATGGCTAGTTTAACAGGTGCAATTTTTGCTGGAATATGAAGCACCACGCGTTCGTCTGTGGTACCGTCTTCTTTGGTTATTTTTTCTTCTTCGTAAGCGTTGCTCAGTACTGCTAAAAACATACGGTCAAGCCCAATAGAAGTTTCTACAACGTACGGAATGTAGTTGCCATAAGGCTTTCCGGTTGCTTCATCAATATCGTTGTCAAAATATTGTTGCTTCTTTTTACTAAACTCCTGGTGTCTGGTTAAGTCAAAATCGGTACGAGAATGTATTCCTTCTAATTCTTTAAATCCAAACGGAAATTCAAATTCAATATCAAGCGCCGCATCTGCGTAGTGCGCGAGTTTAACGTGGTCATGAAAACGATATTTACTAGCAGGCATTCCTAAATCGGTGTGCCATTGTAAACGTGCTTCTTTCCAATATTCGTACCATTTCATTTGTGTGCCAGGACGAACAAAAAATTGCATTTCCATTTGCTCAAACTCACGCATTCTAAATATAAATTGACGGGCAACAATTTCATTTCTAAAAGCCTTACCCGTTTGTGCAATACCAAAAGGTACTTTCATACGTGCTGTTTTTTGCACGTTTAAAAAGTTTACAAAAATACCCTGCGCTGTTTCTGGTCTCAAATAAATAGTGTTTGCATCTTCAGCCACAGATCCTAACTGTGTATCAAACATGAGGTTAAACTGTCTAATATCTGTCCAGTTAGACGTGCCACTTACGCTACAGGTTATTTTTTGTTCTGTTAATACATTTTTAAGGGCTTCAAAATTTTCGGCAGCTAAAAGCTGGTCCATTTGTGCTATGAGGGCATCGGCCTCCGCTGTCGCTCCGGCCGCACGTAAACTATCGGCTTTGGCTTCAATTAAATGGTCTACGCGGTAGCGCTTTTGAGAGTCTTTATTATCGATCATCGGATCGCTAAAATTATCTACGTGCCCACTCGCCTTCCAGGTGGTTGGGTGCATAAAAATGGCTGCGTCGATACCCACAATGTTTTCATGCATCTGGGTCATGCTATGCCACCAATAATCCCTGATATTTTTTTTGAGTTCAGACCCGTACGGACCGTAATCATATACGGCACTCAATCCATCATAAATTTCACTACTAGGAAACACAAATCCATACTCTTTGGCATGCGATATAATGGCCTGAAAATTATTTTCTTGTGGGGTTAACGCGGGCTTACTCATACGGGGCAAAAATAAGCCATTCTCCCTAAAAAAGGCGCTTTAGCCCCTTTATCCATTTTTTTTCTCTTCCTCAAAGAAATCCTATAGCTTTAACGGGATAAATTAAAATACAATGAATAAAAAGAAAGTGATGATGTGGGTGCTCACCTTTATGGCGCCACTACTGGTTTTTGCACAGCAAACTACCCTGTATCCAAATGATTATTTAACACCAGAGTTCCATGCAGGTCGCAGGGCCGCTTTTAAAGAAAAGCTTTCTGCAAATGGCGTGGGTATTTTCTTTGCATCGCAGGTGCGTGTAAGAAACAATGATGTTGATTTTCAATATTCCCAAAGTAAAAACTTCTATTATTTTACGGGTCTCGAAGAGCCCAATGCAGTGCTTCTTTTATTCAAGCAGCCTGTAACAATACTAGATAAAACCGGTACCGAATTTATTTTTGTTCAAAACCGTGATCCACAAAGAGAATTATGGACGGGAAAAATTTTAGGCGTAGAAGGCGTGCAAGAAAAATATAAAATTACCAACGTTTTTATCAACGATAAATTTAGCGCCAACACCATCGATTTTTCAACAATCGATTCTGTATTTACAGCCTATAAAAACGAAGATATTTTTTCGACGTATAAAAGAAGTGTAGATCCTTTAACCCGCATGGCTACTATTGTTGATAGTGCGATTGCTGCAACAAAAAAACCAGTTGCTACACGCAGTTTACAAGCTATTTTATCTGGCTTAAGAGGTATCAAACAACCAGAAGAAATTGCACTGATTGCTAAAGCTGCTGCTATTAGTTGTGAAGGTCACAACGACGTGATGCGCGCTATTAAACCAGGCATGACAGAATATCAAGCACAAGCCATTATGGAATATCATTTTAAAACAAATGGTTCCGAATACCCAGGCTATCCAAGTATTGTGGGCGCTGCCGAAAACGCATGTGTGCTTCACTATGTCACCAATCTGAAATTAATGAACGATGGTGATTTACTATTAAGCGATTGTGCTGCCGAATACCATGGTTACACTGCAGACGTTACTAGAACGGTTCCTGCTAACGGTAAGTTTTCTCCGGAACAAAAAATTATTTATGAACTAGTACTAGCGGCCCAAGACGCAGGTATCGCGGCATGTAAGCCAGGTGCACCTTTTGCCGCTGTTGATGCAGCAGCTAGAGCCGTTGTTAACAAAGGACTTGTTGCACTTGGTATTGTAAAAACAGAAGCAGAAGCGCGCAAATACTTCCCCCACGGCACATCACACCATTTAGGTTTAGATGTACACGATATGGGACCTCGCACCCTAGATCCGGGCGTGGTATTAACAGTGGAGCCAGGCGTTTACATTCCACCAGGAAGCAACTGCGATAAAAAGTGGTGGAGCATTGGTGTAAGAATTGAAGATGATATTTTAATTACTCCAACTGGTCATCAAAACTTATCAGCTTCTTCACCAAGAACCGTTGCTGATATTGAAAAAATGGTAAAAGAAAAAAGTATTTTTAAGCGCAAATAATATTGGGCTTTGATCAAAAAAAGGCGCGCTTTTCAAGCGCGCCTTTTTTAATGGTTATAACCGAACGTTATTTTAATTTCTCATTATTTAAATGCCTTGTGGCATCCCTATTGTTTTTCTTTTCAAAGTTTTTTTCGAGGGCTTTTGTTAGGTCTACACCGGTTTGATTGGCAAGGCAAATAAGCACCCACAACACATCGGCCATTTCATCTGACATATCTTTATCAGACTCGCCGGCTTTAAAAGATTGTTCGCCATATTTACGCACGAGTATTCTACTAAGCTCTCCCACTTCTTCCATTAATATACCCATATTGGTAAGCTCATTAAAATACCGAACACCCACAGTTTGTATCCAGGCATCTACGTCTTGTTGTGCTTTTTCAATTGTCATTATTCTTTGATTTTAGAGTCAATGGTTATCGTAACAGGGCCGTTATTAATCAAACTCACTTTCATATCGGCACCAAAAATACCGGTTTGCACCGCTTTACCTAATTCATTACTTAAGGTAGTAATCATTTGCTCATACAAAGGCATAGCAACCGGTGGTTTTGAAGCTTTAATATAAGAAGGTCTGTTCCCTTTTTTAGTGCTAGCCATCAGTGTAAACTGGCTTACCAGTAAAATGTTGCCTCCAATATCTTTTACAGATACATTCATAACGCCGTCCGAATCATCAAAAAGCCGAAGACCTACAATTTTTCCACTAAGCCAATTAATATCCTCCTGCGTATCTGCGTCTTCGATACCAAGTAGCACTAGTAGGCCATTTTTAATGGAGCCCACTACTTTTTCATCTACAACCACAGATGCTTCCAATACGCGCTGAATAACAACTCTCATAATAAGGTTTACTTAATTGTTTCTTGCATGAAGATATTAATAAAGACGTTTGTACCTTTAACGGGTATCTATTTAAGTGTATGAAAATTTCAGTGGCAACAAAAATTACGATCTTTTCTTTTGCTGCACTATGCATCAGCGCAACGCATATTTTTTCCTACAAACCAATCCCAATAAGCTTTACAAGCCCCAAGGGTTGGCCAGCACCAGCCTATAATTTTAATGGAAACCCACTTACAAAAGAGGGCATTGCACTGGGTAAAAAATTATTTTACGACCCAGTACTTAGTAGCGATAACAGTGTTAGCTGCGCCACTTGTCACGAACCGTCCGCCGCTTTTACTACTTACGATCACCCACTCAGTCATGGAGTTAACAACCTAACCACCCGCAATGCCCCTAGTTTGTTTAACCTCGCTTGGCAAAAGGAACTGATGTATGACGGAAGGGCGAGCAACTTAGAAGCACAGGCACTTTTGCCCCTTCATTCTACAGATGAAATGGATGCCAATATTCCGGCCTTATTAAAGCATGTAAACACCAATCCTGGTTATAAAAAAATGTTTACGGCGGCTTTTGGTCCGACAAAAATTAACATGGATCAAATCACCAAAGCGCTAAGTCAATTTCAACTTTCCCTAGTATCTGCAAACAGCAAGTATGATAAAGTATTACGGGGCGAAGCCTCTTTTATTTTACCTGAAAAATTAGGGTATGAAATTTTTGAAAAAAAATGTGTGTCCTGCCACACGCCTCCACTATTTACAAATTATAGTTATCAAAACACAGCCATCACCAGAGACCCTATTTTAAAAGACAACGGACGCGCGCGGTTTACCGGCAATAGCGCCGATTCACTCAAATTTAAAGTTCCTAGTCTCCGAAATGTAGCCCTCAGCTTCCCATATGGGCATGACGGCCGCTATTATTCTTTGCTTGATGTACTCAACTATTATAGAACGTCGGGGCAAATACCCCTATCCAATTTCGAAATAGGCCAGCTTACTGCTTTTCTAAATACCCTCACCGATTCTAGCGCTTTAACAAACCCTGCATTTTTACCAGCACAAGCGGTAATCAATAATAAAATGGTCAATCACGCGCATCAGTAAAATGGTTTTGTTACTTTAGCAGCAGCAAAACAAGAAATCATTGAGTGGTATTAAAAAATTAGCGGGTCAAACACTGTGGTATGGAGTTAGTTCCATTGCTGCCCGCTTTATTGGTTATTTACTCGTTCCGCTTTTAACTTATTCGGAATATGTTTCGCCTGCCGATTTTGGTAGACAAAGTTTGCTCTACTCTGCCATTCCTGTTTTGAGTATATTATTTACCTATGGTTTTGAAACGGCATACTTTAGATTTTCAGGGATAGAAGCGTATAAAAAAACAATTTACAGCACTAGCTTTTTTTCGATAGTTATCAGTACCATTTTACTCTCTACACTTTTATGGATTTTTAGAGTGCCCTTTAGTGCACTGATTGGCTTTGCCGATATCCCACAAATCGCGCTTATCACTATTGGTATTATTGCAATAGACACCCTCAATAAAATTCCGTTCGCAAAGCTTCGTCAAGAAGAGCGTCCCCTCAAATATGCGTTTGTAAATATTGCAGGCATTTTTGTAAACCTCTTACTTACTTGGTTTTTTATCAACTACTGCCCACGTACATTAGGAGCAAACCCAAATAGTTGGACCGCAAACTTTTTTAGTTTTTCTACCAACCCCATTGTGTATGTAGTGCTTGCCAATTTAATTCAAAGCGTTATAACGCTTCTTTTATTAAGCAAAGAAATGGCAAGTGTGCGGTTCATATTTGACATAAAGCTCTGGAAAGAAATGATGATTTATTCGCTTCCCTTATTAATTGTGGGATTTGGCGGCATCATCAACGAAACTTTTGATAGGCTGATGCTTAAAGCATGGCTGCCTGGATCAGAAATGTATAAAAATGAACAAGTAGGTATTTACAATGCCTGTTATAAACTTTCCATTCTAATTACCTTGTTTGTACAAGCATTTAGAATGGGCGCCGAACCCTTCTTTTTTAAACAGGCTGCAGGGCAAGAACCACAAAAAATATATGCACGTGTACTTAAATTTTTTGTCATTGTACTCAGTGTTATGTTTTTAGTGGTATCCTTATTTTTACCTATCTGGTCTTATTTAATTGGGCCAGCTTACCGCTCTGCCATTGGCATTGTTCCTATTTTATTACTTGCGAATATATTTTTAGGCATTTATTACAACCTTAGTATATGGTTTAAATTAACTGATAAAACCACCGCAGGTTCATACATCACGCTTATTGGAACAGCGATTACCATTGTGCTGAATTTTATTTTTATACCTTACTTTGGTTTTATCGCAAGCGCATGGGCTACCTTCTTTTGTTATGGCACTATGATGCTTATAAGTTATAGCTGGGGACAAAAAGTATACCCAGTACCTTATCCTGTTAAAAAAATAATCGCCTATTTGGTTATTTCGGTACTTGTGTTTTTACTTCATAAAGGGGTTTGCATTTTTGTGCTCGATTTTTGGTGGCAAACCATCAGCGGCGCGCTTTTATTAGTAGGCTATATCGCACTTATTGCGCGCATCGAAAAAAAGGAATTACAAAAACTATTTGTATGGCAGAAGACCTAAACATTGTTAGCGGGAGTAAAGAAGAAAAATATATTTCTATAACAGCGCAAATAAAAGCGTTGATTGATGGAGAGCCGGACCTTACCGCAAATTTGGCCAATATTGCAGCTGCACTCAAAGAACAATTTGGTTGGTTTTGGGTTGGATTTTACCTCGTAAAAGAAAATACTAGTAACGGTAATTCCGAACTTGTTTTAGGACCCTTCCAGGGGCCAGTTGCCTGCACAAGAATTGCAAAAGGTAGGGGTGTTTGCGGAACAAGCTGGGCCACAGAACAAACCATTATAGTTGCAGACGTCGAAAAATTTCCAGGACATATTGCTTGCAGTAGCGCCTCAAAATCTGAAATAGTTGTACCGCTTTTTTATAACGGTAGCGTAGTTGGTGTGCTAGATGTAGACAGTGATATGCTCGATCAGTTTGACAATACAGACAAAGCCTATTTAGAGGCTATTGTAGCGTTAATTCAGTTCGCATAAGGTCCTAAAAGGGCACTAATTTTATTTTACCTACCTTTGTAGTATTCATATACGTTCTCTCCCTATCAGACTAGATCACACTTCAGTGACAAAGTAATTCAAGTCCTTAACAGAAAGTTTGTATAGCACCCGGCCAATGCCCCGTGTTTTTATATCTAAATAATACTATGTTATCATTCGAACAATTAAACTTAATTGAGCCTATTTTAGAGGCCGTTAAAGCAGAAGGGTATACCAACCCTACCCCCATTCAAGAACAGTCTATTCCTGTTTTATTAGAAGGAAAAGACTTACTCGGTTGTGCACAAACCGGCACTGGTAAAACAGCCGCTTTTGCCATCCCTATTTTACAATTATTGTACAATAAAAAAAGCAGTCACAACGGCATTAAATCTCTAATTCTTACACCAACGCGTGAGTTAGCGATTCAAATAGATGAAAGTTTTGGAGCCTACGGAAAAAAAACAGGCCTTAGCCATAGCGTTATTTTTGGTGGTGTTTCACAAGTTCCTCAAGTGTCTATGCTAAGACGTGGTGTTGATATTTTAATTGCGACACCAGGCAGGTTATTAGATTTAATGCAACAAGGTTATATTAAATTAAACCAACTAGAAATATTTGTACTAGATGAGGCAGACCGCATGCTAGACATGGGTTTCATCCATGACGTTAAAAAAGTAATTGCAAAACTTCCTGCTAAAAGACAAACCTTATTTTTCTCTGCTACCATGCCCCCAGAAATTGGACAATTGGCCAATAGTATTTTAAACAATCCTGTTAAAGTAGAAATCACTCCGGTATCTTCTACTGCCGAAAAAATTGAACAATCGGTATACTATGTAGACAAGGGCAATAAGAAATTATTACTCGCACATTTATTACAAGATGCTGGCATTAAAACAGCCCTTGTATTTACAAGAACAAAACATGGTGCCGATAAAGTGGTAAAAGACCTCATTAAACTTGGCGAAAATGCTGCAGCCATTCATGGTAATAAATCTCAAAATGCGCGTCAAAAAGCATTGACAGATTTTAAAACCGGCGCTTTAAGAATACTGGTAGCTACCGATATTGCTGCAAGAGGTATTGACGTGGATCAATTATCACACGTTTTTAATTATGAACTGCCAAATATCGCCGAAACATACGTACACCGTATTGGCCGAACGGGAAGAGCAGGTGCCTCCGGAATTGCCATCTCTTTTTGTGATGGAGAAGAAAAAGCGTACTTAAAAGACATTCAAAAACTAATTGCACAAAGCATACCAGAAGTTAAGGAGCACCCCTGGGTACTCACATTTGCTGAGGAAAAAGCGGGTAAGCAAAATTCAGGCTCTGTAAAGGGCGGTGGTGGCTTTAAAGACCGCAGAAACGGCAATAATAGCGGGGAAAGACGTTCTTTTAGAGGCGGCGACCCAAGGCGTCATTCAACGGCCCCAGCTGGCAGATCTAGAAGAGAAAGCTAGGCTAGAAAAAAAATACGGTAAACCCTACCTATAAATCAATAGAAACCCTACTTTTGCAGCCCGGCAAATGTAAAAATTTGCTAGGCAAAGGATGCGGATGTGGCGAAATTGGCAGACGCACTAGACTTAGGATCTAGCGCCGCGAGGCGTGTGGGTTCGACCCCCTCCATCCGCACCAACATATAAAAAGGCTCCCAATGGGAGCCTTTTTATATAAATAGCATTACACGGTTAAGGTAAGCGCATGGTAATGGTTGCTCCTTTTTTGCAATCAAAACGAAGCATACCTTCCTCCTCACTATTTTTTTGTACGGCGCCCATTAAAGTAACCTTGTATTTAGCATGGGCACCAAAGGGATTTTTCAAAAGTAATACGCCGTCTTTTTCTGATATAATCTTTACCATTTTTACGCTACCATCTTGTTTTTTTGCACTCACTAAAAAAGCGCCTTCTGTTCTTAACTGATTAAATGAAACAGAAGACCAAGCCCCAGGTATGGCCGGAAATATTTCAACAAACCCCTGATACGATTGCAATAGCATTTCCTGAACGCCAGAGGCAAATGCAAAATTTCCTTCTAGGGTAAATGGACGGTAGGTAAAACTAGAATACCCTTCTTTGGTTTGATCGCCATTTAAATGAAAACTATTGCCAGCACAAAATGCTTTTGCAAATATTTGAAGTGCTTTTTGTGCACCTTCACCATCTGCTATGCGCGCTTTTAAATTACCAAGCCATGCATACGAATAACCGCACCAATTAGAAGGTCCTATTTTGTCTAACAAATCAATGGTAGCTTTCATTACAGGCTTATCCGCGTTATTTTTCCACTGGTACAAGCCCAATGGAAAAATTGCCATCGTATGGGAAAAATGACGGTGCGAACTGGTATACGCATGGTCTTTTGCAAACATCAATTCACTTTTTGTAGAAACTATAAAAGGCTCAAACTGTCCTAGTATTTTTTTGTAGTGAAGTGCTTCTTGCTGCTTACCTAAAACGGTGGCCATTTCTGCCGCTTTTTCAAAAACATATTTCATCAAAGACAAATCATAATTGGTATTGGTTGTAAACCATGCATCCTTACTATTATCATGAATTTCTGGGCTTGAACTTAAAGGCAATATTCTATTTCCAGCTGCATCCATGCGCGTAATACTTTCTAGATAGGTTGCTACTTCTTTAAACCATGGATATGCTTTTGTGGTTAAAAATTGATTGTCCATGCTATATTTCCACTGCCAATAAAAATGTTGAGACAACCAAGCACTAATGGTTGGCGATAGTGCGTACTGAATCCATCCACCCATTTCAGTTCCATCAAGTGTTGTTACCCCAGGTACATTAAGCCCCTTGGTATTAAAATACAACTCGGTATAGCGCTTATAGTTGTTTTTATGCGCGTCTAGGTAATCTGTAAACACACTAGACTCTACCAAATGATTGGCCGTATAACCTGGCCAGTAACTCATTTGGGTATTTAAATCGTGGTGAAAATCTCCTTTCCATGGCGGAAGTCTTCCATTATCGGCGGTCCAAATGGCTTGCAAAGAAATGGGCGGTGCGCCTTTACGAGAAGTGGATCCAAATTTATACTGCTCTAAATACCACTGCTTGTTAAGTAGCGTATCCGGCACTTGAATACTAGATGAAGACCAATAATTTTGCCACCATTTACTATGTGCAAGTAACTGAACAGCATATGAATTGGCATTCGCATTTTGATAGGCTTTTGAATCATCTCCTTTTGCAATAATGGTCCATACACCATTGAGTGTATTTTTATTTGTATACCACCACTTTACTTTAACGGTGTAATAAAACCCACCCCAACCTATTTGTTGATAGACCATTTCATGAGGCCTCCGCGCTATAGTCCCTTGCGTATAACCAAGCCTAGAGAGGTCATCACCACCTACCACATCGCCACCAGCACTTGCTTTACCGCCATAGGCTGGTGCTATTAATTGTAGCGCAACGCTATCAGAGATATTTGAAAATGAAAACCACCCAAGTTGCCTGTTTGCATCTACAAATGTTTGTAGCTCAGCCCCTCTAGTCCACTTAACAGTGCACAAAGCTTTTGAAATATCTAATTGGGCGCTAGTAACATTACCTAAATTACGTGTATCAAATTGTAAAGCCGCGCCTGGTATTTTACTAGGTGCCGGTTCTCTATCGTAGGGCGCATCAAAAAGTTTTTGAACCGCTGCGTAATTATTTTTTTGATACTGCTCTTCTACCCATTTAAAACTAAATTCATTTCGGTGCAAATCCTTCATAGGCCTTTCGTCCCAGAGTGCAGCACAGTCTAACGAAAAACGCAACTGATTTTCTTTTTGCCAAACCATCGCTCCAAGCATTCCATTACCTAGTGGTAATGACTCATCCCATCTAGTAGGTAAACTTAAAAATTCAAGGTTGCTTTTTTGCAATTGAGCACTCAAGCTATTTGCTATGAACAAAAATAAAGCGGTAAGGACAATAGTAAAACGAGGCATATCAATAGATTGGGTTAAAATAATAGCAGGAACAATTCAAATAGATTCAAATTGAATATCAGCTGATAAGATAAAAATATTTTTTCAAATAAAGTGAGGTATCGATTAAAAATAGTCGATTTTTAGTACTACAAACAATCATCTATGAAACGTTTTTACAAAAACTTAGCAACCTATTTTGCAGTTTTACTTTTTGTAACACTTATTACAACTAACACAAATGCACAAAGTAAAATTAACCAAGACAGTATTCAGCAAAAAATGGGTTGGTTTGAAGATGCTAAACTTGGCATTTTTATTCACTACGGAATTTATGCAGTGAACGACGTTTCAGAGAGTTGGAGTTTTCACAACAAACAAGTAACCTGGCCCGCATACATGAGTCAGTTAAGTGGATTTACTGCCAGTAAATATGATCCTACAGCTTGGGCCAATTTATTTAAAGAAGCAGGTGCCCGTTACACCGTTATCACCACCAAACACCATGATGGTGTTGCACTGTGGGACACCAAAGAAAAACATTATGATGTTATTAGAAATACGCCTGCAAAAAGAGATTTGATTGATCCACTCGTTAATGCACTACGTAAAAACAATATTAAAGTAGGTGCTTATTTTTCACTTATCGATTGGAGCCATCCTGATTATCCAGGATTTTTAAAAGATAGCAGCAGGTATAAAGTAGCCAATGAACCAGCGCGATGGAAAAAATTTCAAGGATTTTTTCAAAATCAATTATCAGAACTATCTACAAGGTTTAACCCAGATTTATGGTGGTTTGATGGTGATTGGGAACATAGTGCTGAAGAGTGGGAAAGCAGTAAAGTAAGGGCTAATTTATTGGCACGCAACCCTGCAACCATTATCAACGGCCGTTTACAAGGCTATGGCGATTATGAAACACCAGAACAAAATTTCCCAGTTACAAGACCTAGTTTTAAATGGTGGGAGCTTTGTATGACAACCAATGATAATTGGGGTTACAGAAAATCAGATACCAACTGGAAAACACCTTACGAAGTGATCTCTATTTTTGTAGACGCCGTTTCAAATGGCGGCAACTTATTATTAGATATTGGACCTAAACAAGATGGTACCATCCCGGACGAGCAAGTACATATTTTAAAGGAACTAGGTGCATGGAATAAAAGAAATGGCAGTGCTATATTTAATACCATTGGTGGTATTCCACAAGGCCACTTTTATGGACCTACTACTTTATCTAAAGATTCTACCACGCTGTATTTATTCTTACATGGTAAAACAAGTGGGCCAGTTATGGTGAAGGGCTTAGACAATAAAATCATATCGATAGAGGTACTAGGAAACGGCGCAACATTAAAATCAAAAGTGGTAGGAAAGATTTCATGGAGTCCAGTACCGGGGCTTGTTTACATAGATGTTCCAGCAACTACATTAGACAAGTATATCACCGTATTAAAAGTAACCCTAGATAAACCGGTTAAACTGTACAGAGGGAAAGGCGGGCTAGGCTAGAGTTTTAAGAACCACAAAATAGCGGCCGCTTCTTTACCCCAGTCTTTGGTGGTTTTTAATAGGTCAGCATCTAATTGCTTAATGGTTGATTTTTTAGGTTTGCTAAGTGTTGGCAAAACATAATTGGGTGCAGCTTGTAAAGAAATACTGGTTGCAAAAATAGTGGTGCCTAAACGGGGCACTGCAATACCTAGTATCATTCCTGGTAACCCGTTAAAATTTTCGGGACCTGCTTGCACCGGAATTTGATCGGTATAAAAAGCCACTACCACTACCGAGTCACAAATTTTAGTTACCGCTTTTTTACATTCGAAACCTGCAATATCTCTAACCTCACCAGTAATTTTCCATTCGTATTTGACTAGACTGTCATTTACTAAGTACGTATTTTCAAAAATGGTCGCAGCACTTGTAACCGTACCTGTTTCGTGCTTTTGGTTGACGTAATTTGTTTCAGAAGGTTTAAATAACATATTAATATACTTGTTATCTGGATTTTCTTTGGTTAAATAATAAAAGCTTTCTTTACTATTAAACTGTAACGTAAAATTATCCGCTACCACTTTTGGAAACTGCTTTTTAAGTTCTTTCATCCACATATTGGAATCGTCTTCCGAATTACCAAGCGCAGCAAACTGGCTAATACGGCGCTCATACGAAATGGCACCAGCTTTCACAAAATTCACCTGAGCAGCACTTGCTCCAACAAAAAAAGATAAAATAACGATATAAAGAATTCTCATAAAATCAAATTAAGGATATTGTAAAATTACCAGCCCATAGAAACAGGCTTACCATTTTTTGAAAAATTATAGACGATACTAAATAAAGCATAACGTCTAATTCCGTTGTTCGCAGTTTCAGATATAAAGTTACTTGTGATATTTCTGTCTACAAATTGGTTTTGATTGAATATATCGTAGATCATAAGTTTAGCTTCCCACTTGTCATCTTTAGAAATCACTTTACGCATAGAAGGGTGCACTAAAAATATATTACGCTGACTCGGGAATGCCGCAGATTTTTGATACACTGTAATATCTGTACTCAAGTCGATGAAAAACTTAGCTTTTTTAAATTTGAGTTGAACATTTGAATTATTGCGGTACGACCAAAAGTTAGTTGAAGCGCCTGGTCTAATGCTAGATACTGTTTTATTATTGGAAGCCTCAAAACTACTCCAAAAATTTACTTTTTTATCGCCCCAATAAGACAATTCGACACTAAACCTAGAAGATATATTGTCGTTTGTATTTTTAATTCCATTTACAATATTATTGTACCTGCCACCATTGATACCTGTATTCATTCCAAAGTTAATACCCTTATAGAGTTCAAAATTGTAATAAAACCCGGCGCCATAATTGTAGTTACCATCAACGTTTACGTACTGGTTAACAGATTTACCAAAAGCATCAATGGTTGAAGAGGTTGCAATGGCATCATTGGTGTTTGAAAAACTACCATTGAGCTGCACGTACTTACTTTTCATTACTTTAAAACTATTATAGTTGAATGAAAATCTATTGGTAAATGACTGTCTTAAATTGGCATTACCTACACTTATATTAAGCGGATCGGTATTGTCTATAATGGGCTGAATTTGAAGTAGGCTTGGATTTTGTGTATTTCCTACATAACTAAATATCAGTTTTTTTTGCTGCTTGGGTGTAAAATTAAAAGTAGCAGATGGAATAAAATTGGTAAAGTTAATAGACCTGTTTGCATTTGTCGCGTAATCAAACATAGTATAATTTGCCGAACCAACACCTGTTCCAATATTAAAGTTTACTTTTTTAACCGCATATCGGTAACTGATATTTCCACTGTTATTAACCGTATTAAATTTAAAATTGTTACTTAAAGTATCTACTTTAATTTTTGGCTGTCCCGCTTTTGTATCAAATGTGTTTCGTTCCGAGTTGTTTCCTGCTAATCCAATTTTATAATTGAAAATCAAGAACGAATTTTTACCAAGCGGCTCGGTGTACACTGTATTTACACTGCCCGCAGAGGTAAGTTGTGTTAAGGCCTTGGTTTGCGCAATAGTTTCTTGTTTAACAATCACATTAGAGGCATTAAAAAACTCATTTTGCGCATTTAAAAGTCCGTCCTGTGTTTTGTCGCCAAAATTAAAATCAGAATTTACAGAAATAGTTCTCCCTTTTTTTTCAAAACGAAGCCTATAACTAAGCGAACCGTTAAGGGTTTTATCATTGGTAGAATTACTCGTAGTTCGGTCTGTATTATTAAGCTTTAAACCTGTTTCTGGTATAAATGAACTACCTGCAAAACTACTTGTATTATCAGATAATACATTTGCAGCTTTTAGGTTTAATTTAAAGAGCCCCGTACTATCGGTGCCCCACTGATCTGTAGTAGTAAATTTGTATTTCTTTTTTTCGTTACGTTGTGCACTATTGGTGTTATTTACAATAGAATTGGTAGGTAAAATGGTTTTACTATATGAACTTGTTAACCCATTTACAATAAGCCTATTGTATTGTGTACTCGTATTAACAGAACCTTTATCAAATTTATTGCTGTACGTAGCACCCGCAGATTGCTGGTTAGGAAAGCCTGTTGAGCCGCCACCATCTTCTCCATCACCACTCGTCATAATCATTGACATGCCACCATCTCCAAATTCTGTAGTGATGCCGCCGCCGTCACCATAATTTTGTGCTTCATCCCAATTTAAATTATCGAATTTGGTATTGTCGGTGGTAACATAGCCTGCAATTTTGCGTTTACCCTTAAAGGCATTGGACATTAGTTTGCCATTACCAAACTGATTAAAGTTGCTTCCAGCCTCTGCCTTACCAAAGTATCCATTTTTTTTATCTTCCTTTAATTGAAGGTTAATTGTTTTAGATTTTTGCCCATCATCAATACCGGTAAACACCGCTTGATCCGATTTTTTATCAAATACTTGTACTTTGTCCACTACATCGGCTCTTAAATTTTTGGTAACCACCGCAGGGTCATCACTAAAAAATTCTTCGCCATCTACGAGCACTTTATTAACCTTTTCGCCCTGTGCCGTAATTTCACCTTTTGCATTAACCTGAATACCGGGCATCTTTTTTAAAAGTTCCTGCACATCTGCATTGGGGGTCACATAAAAACTATCCGCTTTGTATTCGGTGGTGTCACCTTTAACCCGAATAGCCGATACTGTATTTTTTACAATGACTTCTTTAAGAATATGCGCCTTGGTATCAATAGCAATACTCAGTGTGAGTGGCGTACCTTCAACTGTAATTTTATCTGTAAAATCGGCGTACTGAGGATAGCTTACCATGATAATGTAATTACCTACCGGTAAGCTTGCTATACTAAATTCTCCATTATTTGAGGTTCTTACTGTTTTTACAAGTACCGAATCTTTGGCCCTTAATACATTAACTGACGCGAGGGATAAAACCTTTTTTTCGGTGGTATCTTTTACCGTTCCCTTAATGGAACTGATTTGGGCAAATGTGGCGACTGATATTAAAAACGAAAATAGAGTAAGCGCTAGGCCTTTGTGTCGTTGAAATGATAAATACATGCAGTTTGTTTGGTTCTTAGTGTTGCATTATTGAAAATGCTGCACAAAAGTACCTTGTTGTTTACAAAGTATTGCCAAACAAGCTGTTAAAATAGACGAACGGCAAATAAATGCCTTTAATTGCATACTATTTCAGGTACCAATCTTTGTAACGCGTAAGCCCTTCTATAAAATAATAGTCGGCGTAGGTTAATGGTGCATCTACTTCAGACTTATGTGGAAGTGAGCCCACACTATGCATGAGTATGAATCCTCCGTTTTCGCCCAATTTAGCCCTGTATGCAGGTGAAGACAATGATTGTAATATAGTTTCTGCTGTTTCTATGTATTCCTTTTTTTCTGCACCTGTCGAGTATTGACCTAACTCTAAAAGGGCCGAAGCCATGATAGCCGCACTAGAAGCATCACGCGGAACATTTGGTATACCTGGCGCATCAAAATCCCAATAAGGTACTTTATCAGACGGAAGGCGGGGATGAGAAAGTAAAAAGCGAGCTATTTTTTTAGCTTGGTTTAAATAGACTTGATTTTTAGTAAAACGGTACATCATGGTGTAGCCATAAAATCCCCAGGTTTGTCCCCTAGACCATGCCGATGAATCTGCAGCACCCTGCCAAGTTATTTTTTTAAGAACAGTGCCAGTATTTAAATCCCAATCAACCACATGCACCGAACTATTGTCTGGTCTAAATTGATTTGCAATGGTTGTATTGGCATGTGTAACCGCTATTTCTTTAAATACCGGATCGCCACCATGATCACTTACCCAGTGCAGTAATTCGAGATTCATCATATTGTCTATAATAACTGGACATTTTAAAATATCTCTCGAATTCCAAGATTGAATAGATTTAATTTGAGGCCTGTACCTAGTAGACAATGATTTAGCTGCAATTGCTACAACATCTTTGTATGCAGGATTGTTGGTGTATTTGTATGCAGTTCCAAAAGAACAATACATCATAAAACCTAAATCATGATTGCCCGTGTAGTATTTTTCTTTTTCTAAAATACCAAGTCTTTTTTCTGCTTCTTTTTTGATGTTTTCGTCTTTGGTATAGGCATATAAATACCATAAAGTACCCGGATAAAATCCACTACACCACCATTTGGTATCACTTGTTACTGATTTTCCTGTTGCTGGCACATAACTACGCGGCATTACCGAGTCAGGTGTATTTGCTTTTAAATACTGGTACTGTTTGGCAGCAAAAACAAAATTATCTTCAATAAGATCTTTCATTTTATTTTTTAAAGAAGCAGTTTGTCCGTAACTGAGTTGAATCATCACAAACAAAAGCGCAAAACCAACAAGGTATTTTTTCATGTCCAAAATTTAATAAGGTAATAAAGTTAATAATCTACAGCGTAATCTTTAGGAAATACTTCCCCATTCCATGCTTTTTTTTGCGTCCAATTGGTTGGTGGTGCTGACCAAAATTCATGTGATGCAGGTAGGCCTAATGGCATAAAGGCAAATGAAGCAAGGTACATACTACCCGTATTGGAGTAAGAATCTGCAATATTAGACTGGTTGGCGCCCACAAAACCAAGCGTTAGTAAGCCACTTGTATTAAATGTGTCTTTGACAAACACTCTTTTAAATACAGCTGTTAACGCTGGTCTTACTTGAGATGGCATTACGCCTGCTGGTAAATTATTTTCGAGTGCGAGCGTAGCGAGTGGCCAAAAAGCACCTACCCGGTAGGTAGAGGATCTTCCAAATATGGGGAAGGTTCCTTCTGGTGAAATAAAACGTTCTTGAAATGAAGCATAGCGCTGCATACGTTTATAAGCCTGGTCTAATAAGGCCTTTTCTCTTCGCCCTTTTGCAACGTTAACACCAAGCACAGTTACTAGCATGGGTTGAATTACAAATCCATTGTAATGGTCAAAATGAAATTTAACGCCATCACTATACCAACCATCACCAACATACCATCCTATAATTTTATCGATACCGGCATCTATGCGCGCCGCATCAAATGGCGCATCAATACTTAATAAAAATGTTTCTACGATGGCAGCAAATAAAACCCAGTTATTGTTGGAAGGCTTAATAGCACGTAGTTTGGTAAACTCATAAATAAACCGTTCTTTGGTTTGTTTATCAAGTGGCTCCCATAATGCAGCAGGTGCCAGTAACAAAGCTTGGGCCAAAAACGCAGCATCAACAAGTGGTTGTGCAACTTTTGGAGAACCCCAATACAAATAATCTGGACTTGCAGGATCCACAGCATGTGCTAAGGATGCGTGTATTTGACCCCGCATTTTTTTTCTTATCTGTCCTTCGTTGGTATCATCGTCCGGTAAGGCAACAAAAGGGGCTATACCAACAATTAAACGACCAATGGCTTCCATATAAGCCACTTCTTTATTTCGGTTGTCCCAAGTAGGGCTATAATCCATGGGCATATTTTTTCTGAGCTCGCCTTTACTCATATTTGACAAAATAGGCGACGCTATTTTATCTAGTAACTGTACCCAATACGTTCGGTCTTTTAGTCCGTTAGCATCTAATGCGACGCCTAAAGCCTGCGCATCAACTAGACTAGCCCTAGTAATAGCGGGTGCCAGACCCACAAAACTTAATATAGAGGATAGTTGTATAAAATTTCTTCTTTTCATAATAACATTTGTTATAAAACAGGATCTAATAAATTAATAGTGAAGTTTTGTTTTCCAATTAATTTAATGTCCTTTGCCATTAAATTAATTCGGTATAACTGCTTACCCCACATACCACTAATGCGTTCATCATCTAGTAATTTATCTTCAAGGTTGATATCAAATAGCTTTGGATCATAATTAAATACAAGCAGCTTTTTTTCTCCGCTCATAAATACAATTTTTCCTGGCTTTTCTATCATTGGTTTAAGATGTGCTAAAAAGTGAAGCACCAATTTTTCTTTCAGTTCAAGCATTTCATAATTTTCAGAAATTAGAATGCTATTTTTTTCAGTATTAAAATGAAACTTTCGTATGTATTTTTTTACAGCTGCTTCCGCTGGATACGCAGCTGCTATATCCATAGATAAAGAAACACTATTTGCTGTTTGTTGAAACTGAACATCATTTGCTTTATAGGAAAGCCCTTCTTTTTGCATCACGCCATTAATGGTAGGACAGTTATGCCAACCCGACTGCATATTCCAAAGCTCATACCTTCTACTACTAAAGGTTTGCGCGGTATAAGATCCCACACCAGCATCTACAAAAACGGGGGTCCCGCCAGCATACACAATAAAATTACCAATATCGTTGTGGTTATGGCTTTCCGCATTATGTCCGCCCTGAACCGCTAAAAAAAGGCCGTTAGTAGATTCGCTTTTAGTTCTAGCCGTTAATACCTGTCTATCTCCAAACCAAGACACGGCTGGAAGCGGTGCAATTGGCGGTACCGTAGTAAGCGAATCATAAATAGATGTCGTTTCTAAAAAGTCAATAATATTACCATTGTCTAATTTTTGTTTTTGCAAACCAAATAAATACGCACCAAAAGATTTTAATGCAGCGTCATCATAAAGCGCGCCATAGGAGTAAACACTTTCAGGATCTGGTATAGATTTAGAAAAAGCATCAGCAAAATTTACAAAATTATTTTCTCCAATATGGACCTTACTAATATAGCTACCCATATTGTAAATTAGTTTTTCTTGCTTCCAATCAATGGATGTTGTTGTTAGTTTATTTAAAACATGGATAAAGCGCATTAATTTACCGCCTGCTTCACTCCAGTAAGAAGGCCCCTCATCACAACCGCCATCATCAGGGTATTGATTGACAAAAAAATCGGTACTCTTTACCGTTTTATCAATAATGAGACCTACACTATCTGCAACAAGCCCACTATACAAGGCTGTCATGAGCACATTGGTGTTTACCCATGGGTTCCAGTTGTTTACGGCTCGCCCTGTAAAGCCCATCCACCAAAAATCAGTACGGGTCAAATAAGGTTGAAAAATTCTTTTATTTAATTCTGCAAAAACGCGTTTGCCAATACCTTTTGAATAGGCATCGAGCTCATCACTCAACATAAATTGAATCATGGATAACTGTGCAGCTGCCGTTCCACTTCCTAAATCAATAACCACTTCGTAGGGGTCAGGTAGTCCTGTTTTTTCTTTTTGAACTACAACATGTGCTGGTAGTACCCAAGTGGTTTGCTCACAGAGTGTCCAAATACCATTTGCAATTTGTGGAATATATTTTTTATCCTTTGTAATAATCGCAGCAACCGCTAGTTCATTTAAAACTTTTCGACGTTCATTATTTTTTCTTTCGAAATTGTAACGGGTCCCCGTTATTTTGTAATCGAGGTATAAGCTTGCTGGTAAAGCCGGCCACTCATATTCTAAGCCACAATCCCCCTCTTTTACAAGCCTTGCTTTTACAGAATCCGGTAGCGCGGCTATTTTTTGTAAGTAGCTATTTTTTTGCGCTAAGCGCCAAGCTGCTATGTTTGTTAATTTATCTTGTACCTGCGCTTGTGTAAAAGCCATTGATAAAATATTCCTTTGCCCAAAAGCAGGTTTTTGTAATATAGCAAATACAAAAAGGCATATCGCTAAAAAAAATCTCTTTAAAAGTGCCATACTTAGTTTTATAATTGAACAATTGTAAATATTAATCTAGTAACCTGGTACCATCGCCAATTTGCATCAGGTATTTTCCCATATTACGTCCAAATTTATTTTGGTACTCATTGTTGATACGGTTGTAGACCTCTTCAACTTTGGTCGTTTGCACCAGCGCTATAACACAGCCTCCAAAACCACCACCCATCATTCTTGCACCAACAATCGAATTTTCTTTTTTACAGTTTTGTACAATATTATCGAGCTCCGCACAACTTACTTCATAAAGCTCACTAAGCCCAGTATGTGTTTCGTACATACGTCCACCAAATGCATTTATTTCACCAGCAAGTAAATGATTACAAGCAGCTTCCATTCGGGCAATTTCGTCTATC
Organism: Bacteroidota bacterium; assembly: GCA_041173245.1. Classification (GTDB taxonomy): domain Bacteria; phylum Bacteroidota; class Bacteroidia; order Chitinophagales; family Chitinophagaceae; genus Sediminibacterium. Next base: position 25,941 of record JBEDIY010000105.1, read on the forward strand.
ACATATTTACACCTATTGTATACTTTGTCACTAATAGAATCAGCTACTGCATCTAACATAGTTGTCGTCGCTTCTCTAAAAGAAACAATAGAAAATTTTTGACGGAGTAAGGCCAAGCCTATTTCGCACTCCTGTCTTCTAGTATTATATTCTGATGACGCTAATGAATGTTTGACGAATGTATCAAACAGTACAATAGAAATGCTGTCTAATTTAAATGGAAAATAAGTGTACGATAAATCAGCGCAATCAAGTTTTATGACATGATCTGCTTTTCCAAACATACTTGCAAACTGATCCATCACACCACAGTTAACCCCCACGAAATTATTTTCGGCGCGTTGTGCTGTTGTAACCATTGCTTCTTTACTGATATTGAAATCAAAAAGATGCTTGCATGCAAAAACAGTAGCGCATTCAAGTGCCGCCGATGAAGATACCCCAGCGCCGATGGGAATATTACCCGTAATAAGCATGTTAAAGCCTGAAACAGAATGGCCAGCTGCCAACAAATCATGAATAACACCTAATACATAATTAGGCCATCCACTACTTGAAGGCTGCAAAGGTGCGTCAAGGCTAGTTTGGTGATTTTGATTAAGATCAGCAGCGTGTATTACTATCTGGTTATCGTTTCTTTTTGAAACGGCCACATACATATACTTATCAATAGCTGCAGGAAGCACAAAACCATGATTATAATCTACGTGTTCCCCAATTAAATTGATACGCCCCGGTGAGGCTATGACAAATAAAGGCGCTTCATTAAACTGCTGGGCAAATAGCGCGCTTACTTCCGCCTTATTCATTAAATATAACGGTTAATTAAATTTTCAATAAACTCTTGCTTACCACTAATAGTTGCTGGCTCACCTGCTGCAATTGCGATATCTCGTAAATCTTCTAATGAAATTTTTCCCTGTTCAAAATCCTTTCCTTGACCAGCATCATAGCTTGCATAACGGTCGGCTCTAATTTTTTTATAATCAGACCCTTGCAAAATAGCATCTGCCGTTAGGAGCGCTCTTGCAAAAACATCCATACCACCAATATGCGCATAAAATAAATCGGCGGGATCGGTAGAGTTACGTCTAATTTTTGCATCAAAATTAATACCGCCTCCTTTAAATCCACCTGCTTCTAAAATAATAAGCAGTGCTTCTGTTAATTCATTGATATCAGATGGAAATTGATCGGTATCCCAACCATTTTGATAATCACCTCTGTTGGCATCCATGCTACCTAACAATCCAGCGTCGGCAGCTACCTGTAACTCATGCGTAAACGTATGTCCAGCAAGGGTTGCATGGTTTACTTCTATATTTAAACTAAAATCGTTTAATAAATCATGTTCACGTAAAAAACCAATCACGGTTTCACAATCATAATCATATTGATGCTTTGATGGTTCACAAGGCTTTGGTTCAATAAAAAACTTTCCGGTAAAACCATTTTTTCTACCATAATCTCTAGCCGCTTTTAAAAAGTTAGCCAAATGATCTTTTTCACGCTTCATATTGGTGTTTAAAAGGCTCATATAGCCTTCTCTTCCACCCCAAAAAACATAATTTTCACCACCCAGTGCAATGGTTGCATCTAGCGCTGCTTTAACCTGTGCACCCGCATGTGCGAGCACGGTAAAATCTGGATTGGTAGCTGCACCGTTCATATACTTTCTACTAGAAAATAAATTAGCAGTACCCCAAAGTAATTTGATGCCACTAGCCGCTTGCTTTTCTTTTAAATACGCCGTAATAGCTTGTAAGCGTCTTTCATTTTCATGAACATCATTTGTATATTCAACGGCATCTACATCATGAAAACAATAATAAGGAACGCCCAATTTTGTCATGAATTCAAATGCAGCATCTGCTTTGTCTTTTGCTCTTTCGATAGGATCAGATTTTGTATCCCACTCAAACAAATGCGTTGGCTCACCAAAAGGATCAGCACCAGAACCGCAAAAGCTATGCCAGTAAGCACACGCAAACCTAAAATGTTCTTTCATGGTTTTACCTGCCACTACTTGATTTTCATTGTACCATCTAAATGCTAGCGGATTATGCGAAGAGGTACCTTCGTATTTAATTTTTTCAATTCCTTTAAAAAATTCTTTAGATCCTAATACTACTGACATACTAACTATTTTAAGTCTTTAAATTTATTGATTGTTTTTGATTTGAAGCGCCAATTGTTGTTCCCAATTTTCATATGCTGCAGCATAGTCATTGGTTCCAGAGGGCTCAATGACACGAAGTGGCTTGCTATTAACAAAAGCTTCCTCAATTGTAGCATATACCTTAGCGCCATAGCCTGCACCTATCGCAGCTCCTTTACTACCGTCTGTATGATAGAGTTCTAGCGGCACATGAAGTGTATTAATAAAACAGTCTAGAAAAACATCACTTAAAAACATATTGGCTTTACCTGCTCTAATAACCGTTGGTTGCACCCCATTTTGCTGTAGCACCTTAAAACCATATTGCATGGCAAACACAACACCTTCCTGAACCGCACGAAATAAATGCGCCGGCTCATGTCTATTAAAATCGAGCCCCGATATATGTGCTCCAATATTTTTATTGTGGAGCATGCGTTCTGACCCATTCCCAAATGGAAGTACCGATACACCATTAGATCCTGGAGCAACAGATGCTGCAAGCGCATTCATCTCTTCATAACTACGAGCGCCTACTTTATTTTTCATCCAACTATTTGAAATACCTGCACCATTTATGCATAATAAAACACCAATGCTGTTTTGCTGAAGCGTATGATTGACGTGCGCAAATGAATTAACCCTAGAGGCGGTATCGGCTTGCAAACTATCTGACACTGCATATATAACCGCCGATGTGCCTGCTGTTGCTGCTACTTCGCCAGGTTGTAATACGTTTAATGAAAGTGCATTGTTTTGTTGATCACCTGCTTTATACGTTACCGAAATTCCTTTTGTAAAACCAAGTTCATTGGCAATATGTTCGCTTACATAACCGTGCGTGTCAAATACATTTTTGATAGCTGGTATGTGCTGTGCATCGAGGCCGTAATAATCCATGACTGCTTCAGACAAACAATTATTTTTAAAATCCCAAAACATACCTTCAGATAATGCAGCGATGGTGGTTGTTATTTCACCGGTTAATTTCATAGCAATAAAATCGCCGGGAAGCATCATTTTATGTATTTGAGCATAATGTTCAGGTTCATTTTGCTTCACCCAAGCAAGTTTTGATGCTGTAAAATTTCCGGGCGAATTTAATAAATGCGTTAAGCAGTAATCTTTACCAATTTGTTCAAATGCTTTTTCACCAAGTGACACTGCTCTATTATCGCACCAAATAATACTATCTCTAATAACATTTTGATGGCTATCTACAAGCACCAGTCCATGCATCTGATAGGCAATGCCAATGGCGCCAATATCAGAAGGATTGTAGACTCCTATAGCGTGTAATTTTAAAATAGCAGCCTTAACATCATGCCACCACTGATTAGGCGACTGCTCCGCCCATCCGGGATGATGAGAAATAATAGCAGCCTCGGTTTCGGGATATTGCGCGCTTGCTAATACGCTCCCATTACCAGCGTCTAGTACAGAAACTTTTACAGAAGAAGTGCCAAGATCTATTCCTAATAATAACATACAACAAATGGGTATGGATGAACTAAAATTGAGTCCTTAATATTACTTAATTAGTGGCAAAAAATAGAAGAAAAAATAAAAGATTGTTAGTGGCCTCGTCAGGAATCGAACCTGAATCTGGAGCTTCGGAAACTCTTATACTATCCATTGTACTACGAGGCCAATTGCAAGGTGGGCAGCAAAAATAAATCAATTGCAAATATACCGCCCTTTTAATTCAGGCCCGCCGCCGCTTTACACCCAGCAAGGCGTATAAAGCAGCTGCTAGAAAAATACGCGTAGGTACAGAAGACATAATATGCAAATCGTCAAGTATTGAAGATTCGTTGTTTAAAAAACGAAATACTCGGTCTGGCGAATTTTTAGAAAAAATCTGAGTAAAAATAGTTGCGCCATCTAATTTTTTGTCTTGTAATACCCTAAGTAGTACGGCGTCGTATAACTGAAACTTTTTTTGTGAAAAATTGGGAGTCTTTAATGGATTTGTTCCGGCTACTATATCTGCAATAATCGCTTTTGTTTTTTCTTGAATAAAATGAAAAGCATAACCACTGCTTCCTTTTACCTGACCGCCTGCGACACCCATGTTAATGACGTTTCCAGCGCCACCAGAAAAAGAAAAATTAGTCATGGGTATTTTACCAAATTCTTGATGCGATATACTATATCCCACGGCACCATATGTTTTTTGTATGTAGGCATGTATGGCTTCGTTGTAGGCATTGTCCGTTAACAGATTTTCTGTAAACAAGGTATATTCTACAAGTGCGGTAGTAGTAGAAGTTGGCATCACATACATAAACGTAGTTCCTTCACTTTGATCTACGGTAAAATCCATAAGTGTGGCTAACGCATCATTAAAAACAGGGGTTTCCGTTTTTATTTCATAGCCTTTAAAATGCTGCCATAAAAAATAATCAGAAGACTTTTGCGCCAACACATTTACCGGTTCAAATAAAATACTATTAAAAACTTTGTTGGCGGTAATTGTTTGATTGTTGAGTTCAACAGTAGCCCCTGTTTGCGAAGACTGAACGGACAAAACAGGCTCTGTACAAAATGAAATATTTGTTTTATTTGCAGCCAACGCTAATACGCTTGTATACAAATCAATACCCCTAATCATTTTATAAACAAAGGGCGATAAGTTCAATTCACTTTTATAAGAAGGCGCGATAAAAGAAACCTGTTCCCATTTTTTGCAAACAATGGGTTCAAAAATATCCGGTTCTTTTTCCCAAAAACACCAGGTTCGGTCATTGGTATTTTTTTGAGCTGCATCAATCACTAGAATTTGAGCCATATCAAAAAAAGGATGCTGCATCATGCGCATAAGTAAACTTAAACCCGCAAGGCCAGCACCTGTAATAATATAATCGTAGTGTGGTTTCAAAAAGGACCTATGCTTGATTTTGAAAGGCTTCGTCTTTTCTAACTTTATCCCAGTATTTTTTTGCTACTAACAGCATACCAAAACTTTCACCTTCTTCTTTACCTAAATGCTTATGGTGCATTTTGTGCGCCCATCTAATGGCTTTGATGTATTTATTATTAGATCTTGTAAAGAGTTTAAAACGCTGGTGAATGATAATTTCGTGCACTAAAAAATAGGCAAATCCATACATGGCGATTCCGGCCCCAATACCCACCGACCAGTAATTTTGCGCCATACTACCTAGCATAATACAAAGCCAACTTGGAATTGCAAATATTAGAAAGAAGGCATCGTTTTTTTCAAAAAAGCCATCACTTTTCTGGTGGTGATCTTCATGCAAATACCACAAAAAGCCATGCATCACATATTTATGGGTTGCCCAAGTAATGGGTTCCATCAACAAAAAAACGCCTATAGCAACAAAAACATAGATCATGGTAAATAATTTCGAAGTGTTAAAAAAAACAGCACTTGAATACATAACAAATGTAGTGCAAAAGGGTTGGCTTTAGGTTGCTCCCATTTTCTAAATAAAACCAGTAAACCGGCACTTACAATAAACCAACATACATAATTGTACACCGGAATATCTAGTGATAGCCAGGTCCAAAACCCAAGCTTAACAGCAACTGGCTCCATTAGCCAATCAAATAAAACGGCCACAAGGGCTGCATCAATTACAAATGCCAAATTCTCTATGCGTTTAGGGATACCTTCCCCTTCTTTTAAAAACTGGTGCTGTAACCAGCGGTGCAATATTGTCATAACAGTACCGGCACAAAAAACAACCACAAACCAGTTCATACCAATGGTAAAAGGCACGTCCATGAGTCCGGGACCCATTGCCTTTCCATAAAAATAAGATCCAAACAACAAACCTGTGTTTACACCTATTATTTCTGAGAGCATGCCTGTAACAAATGCAACGATAAAAAAATACCAAAATTTAGCGGATAAGCTGGGTTGATTCCATAGCAGCAGCACAAACATGATCCAAAGGTTGAGTGGCGTATTTGAAACAAACCAAGCTGCATGGTCAGAAACTAAAATACCAAGCATGCCACTGACATGAAAAAGAAGTGCTATAAAAACAGAAATAGCAAGTTTATATTTTTCTATAAAAAGCCTCATAGCACAGTGTCTTTTGCCACTAAATTACTCATAATTTCTGCACTTTTTAAACAAAGCGGAATACCACCACCAGGGTGCACACTACCACCCACAAAATAGAGGCCTTTATATTGCTTGCTAAAATTAGGATGACGTAAAAATGCTGCCATGGGCGCATTGGAACTGGTACCATACAAAGACCCTTGATAAGAATCCGTTTTTGCCTCAATCAACAAAGGATCTAATATTTTTTCTGTTTCAATTAAGGGCTCAATGGGCTCACCCAACATGCGTTCTAGTTTTGCAAGCACTTGTTTTTTTACAGATGCAGTAATGGCGGTCCAATCTTGACCAGTGTTTGCGGGCACATTCACCATCACAAACCAGTTTTGCTTACCCGCTGGCGCCTGAATGCCTGGCTCACACACCGACGTAATATTAATGTATACGGTAGGATCCGAAAAAGGAATTTTTACCTCAAACAAATGCGCAAACTCGGCCTCATAGTTTTCTGTAAAAAAAATATTGTGCAAACTAAGCTGTGGAAAATCTTTTTTGATGCCCCAATAAAAAATTAACGCACTACTGCTGCGTTCCTGCTTTAATATATGCTGCGCCTTAGAAGGCTCGCCTAATAAATTGAGATAGGTAAAATAAACATCCGCGTTACTTACAACTAAATCAGCGGGTACTGCACAATCATTAACTTCTATACCTGTTACTTTATTATTTGATGTTGTAATTTTTTGAACGGGACTATTAAAATGAAACTGAACGCCATGCTTTTTTGCAACAGCGACTAATGTGTTTGTGATTGAAATCATACCGCCCGAAGGATAAAAGCTTCCCTCATTGTGCTCCAAATGGGCAATTAATGTGAGCATACTTGGTGCCACATAAGGATTGCTCCCATTATAGGTAGCGTACCTATTAAAAAGTTGTACTAATTTTTTAGAAGAAAAAGATTTTTCGTTGTGCTTATGCATCGACCTTGTTACATACGACATTTTAAATGCGCGTAACGCCGACAAAAGCGGAATCTTAAACAGTGTAGAAAATTTATGCAACGAATGGTCTAAAAAAACTTGACCTATACGCCTGTATAATTTTTCGGAAGATGCTAAATAGTTTTTGATGTTACCAACAGGCTCGCCCGTTTTTAGATGGGCTTCTTTTGCAAATAATTCGGGATCTGCAGCAGCATGAATCACTGTTCCATCTTCATAAAAATAATGACATGAAACGGGCATTTTTTGATAGGTAAAATAATCGGATAGCTTTTCGCCTACTAAGGCAAGTAGTGCCTCTAATTGATGGGGTTGGGTAAATAAACTAGGCCCCGTATCAAATTGGTATCCCGCTTCGGAAAAATGACCGAGTTTTCCCCCGGGCTTGTCGGATTTTTCGTACACATCCACCTCATACCCCTGCGACACCAACCTAATACTAGCTGCAAGTCCTGCAATACCCGATCCAATAATCACTGCTTTTTTAGACTGCATGTATTTGATTTTGCGGCTCTGCCATCCATGCTTTTAATGCAGGATACGCAATATGAAACCAAGCTGTAAAACGTTCTGGCGTTTCCTGTATTTGCTGTTCTAGTTCCTGCACTGGCATAAATGCATATGCAGCAACTTCGTTTGGATTAAAATCTACCAAACCATCATACTGTCCTGTAATTACATGATCAAATTCATGCTCCGTTAATCCGTTTTCAAAAACTGCTTTATAGGTAAAATCAAAGGCTTTTGTAAGGCTTGTTGTAAAACCCATTTCTTCTTGTAGCCTTCTGGTAGCTGCCGCTACAACTTCTTCGCCGGGTCTTGGGTGACTGCAACAAGTATTGGTCCAAAGCCCCCCGCTATGGTATTTACTATGTGCGCGCTGCTGCATTAATACATCGCCATTTTTATTGAAAATAAAAACACTAAATGCCCTATGAAGTATCGCCTGCTCGTGCGCAGCCATTTTTTCCATGGCGCCCAACGCTTCATCCTTTTCGTTCACAAGCACTACTTCTTCTATCATGACGGGGGCTTTACATAATATTTAACTGACTTCTAATGCCGGCTTTTGCAAGTATAAAGGCCTTGCCATAATCCGGAATACGAATACGAGACTCTAAAATATGCGCAGGCTCTAAGCGCTGTATTTTTTTAAACAACGAGAGGTAATATTTATAAGCAACATACACACCAAATCTTGCTTTGATGGGTAAATTTAAAATGCCTGCATACGCTTCATCAAAATCTTTTTGAATATCCTGCTCAATGGCTAATTTATCTGCGTGTGTAAAATTGGCAAAATCACAATCTGGAAAATACATACGGTCTAGCCCTTCAAAATCTGCCTTTACATCACGTAAGAAATTAACTTTTTGAAATGCAGATCCTAAACTTTTTGCAGCAGGCTTTAATGCATCATACTGCGCCTGGTTGCCTTCACAAAAAATATACAAACACATAAGACCTACCACTTCGGCACTACCATAAATATAGGTTTCGTAACCGGCTCTATCGTAAGTGTGTTTACCTAAATCAAGTTCCATACTATACAGGAAAGCATCGATAAGTGCATGATCAATACCGTACTGGTTAACGGTCATTTGAAAGCTATGGAGTATCGGATTTAAACTAATGCCTCTTTCAATAGCATCGTAAGTTGCTTTTTTAAATTCTTCAAATAACATGGCCTTATCGTAACCATGAAAAGTGTCTACTATTTCATCCGCAAAACGAACAAATCCGTAAATATTACAAATGGGGGTACGTAAGTCTTTATGCAACAATCTAATCGCCGAAGAAAAGCTAGTGCTATACTTTTCGGTTGTTATTCTACTACAATCCTGACTCACTTCATGAAACAGGTTCATCATAGTTGTTTATTTTTATTTGTTGAATAATGTTTTACTACTTGTCCAGCCACCACTTCACCACTAATCAAACTTGGTGGCACGCCTGGACCTGGCACTGTTAACTGACCCGTGTAAAAAAGATTTTTTACCTTTTTACTTCGACAACTTGGTTTTAAAATTGCTGTTTGCAATAAAGTATTTGCAAGCCCGTATGCATTGCCTTTAAATGCATGATAATCCAGTATAAAATCAGATTGCGCAAAAGACCTTTTATAAACAATAGCATCTTTAACTGTTTGTCCCAACCTCTTTTCGATGCGGGTTAACATTTGATCCAAATATTTTTCCCTAACGTCTTCCGTGTCCCCTGCCAAACCCGTTGCCACTGGCATTAATAAAAAAAGGTTTTCGTGGCCTTCTGGCGCCGATGTGCTATCTGTTACAGAAGTTACACTCATGTAAAAGAGTGGATCGGTGGGCCAAGATTTTGTGGTATAAATTTCGGCACCATGTACTTCAAATGAAGTATCAAAAAATAAAGTATGGTGCTGAACGTCTGTTAATTTTTTATTGAGCCCAATGTAATAAATGAGACAACTAGGTGCCATAACGCGTGAATCCCAGTAAGCAGCACTGTAAGACTGTGCAGTAGCAGGCAATAGTGCCGTTTCGATGTGGTGGTAATCGGCGCCACCTATAATTACATCTGCTTCAAAATTTCCCTTACTTGTACAAACACGTGTTGCTATTTTATTTTCAACTTCTATAGAAGTGACTTCGTGTCCAAATTTAAATTGTACGCCGAGCGATACCGCTAAATCATACATGCCTTCTACAATGTTATACATCCCTGTTTCTGGATACCATGTACCGCCTTTAATATCTGCGTAATTCATGAGGGAATAAAGTGCAGGTGTATGTTCTGGTAAAGCACCTAAAAACAAAACAGGAAACTCCATGAGCTCACGCAGTTTTGGATTTTTAAAATGTTTAGCAACGTGTTTTTTGATAGACGTAAAAACATCGAGTTTAAAAATACCTTTAATTAAATCCCAATCGATAAATTCAGTTACCGATTGACTGGGCTTGTGCACCAGCTTGTTAATACCTACTTCATATTTATAAGCAGCTTCTGCTAAAAATAAATCGAGTTGATGACCTGCACCTGGTTCAATGGTATCAAATAATTTTTTTAATTCCTGATAATTAGCCGGGATGTCGACCGGTCCATCAGACCAGTATACGCGGTACGAAGGATCAAGTCTTATCAGCTTATAATAATCCGACACCGACTTATTAAACTGATTAAAGTAACGTTCAAAAACATCCGGCATCCAATACCAACTAGGACCCATATCAAATGTAAAGCCAGCGGCCTTGTACCTACGCGCTCTTCCGCCAGGTTGTTCATGTTTTTCCAAAACAGTAACATCCCAACCTGCTTTAGCCATAAATGACGCAGCAGATAAGCCGGCAAAGCCGCTTCCAATAATAACGACAGATTGTTTCAAAGTCCAATAAAAATAAGCAAAAATTAGTACCTGTTCAACTGATTTTTTAGGAGCTTACGCGCGAAGTGAATTCTACTTTTAATAGTACCGAGCGGTTCGTTTAACATATCAGCAATTTCGTGGTATTTATATCCATCAAAATATAACAAAAAAGGATTTTTGAAAATGATAGGTAAACTATGAATGGCTTCTTGTACTTCTTTTAAATTGAGTTTTGCAACCGCTTCGTTACTCACAGAAGTTTGATTGTTATCGATTAAAAAGTCATTAGGCGTATTATCAAATACAGTGGCTTGTTTTGATTTTTTGCGGTAATCATTGATAAAAATATTACGCATAATGGTGTACAACCAAGCTTTAATGTTGGTGCCCACATTGTATTTATCACGATTGGCTAGCGCCCTAAACAACGTTTCCTGCACCAAATCCTTAGCCGATTCGTTATCACGGGTAAGCGTAAAAGCAAAAGGCTTTAAGAACGTGGTATTGTTGATGATGAGTTCGTTGAATTCTGGGGTAGACATTTTGTTTAATTTTATAAAATCAAAGTTAAACAAAGAATAGTATCCCGCAATCAGTTTTGTTTAATTTTTTTGAGAAATTATTAAACAAATAAGGAGCTGATAATCAGCTCCTTAAGTAAATATAGTAGTAAAATTGGGAAAATTAACTATGCAATCTTGCTCAAATAGTCCATCACTTCTGGTAAAGAACGCTTGAGATTCACATTACTTGGCACTCCTTTTTTATAGGTTTGGGTTAGTAATCCCGATACCAATACCGAGTATTTTGGTAAGGTTGCGCCTACTCTTGTCAAAAACTTTTCGAAATTGAAATTGCTAGCCACCGAGGTTAAATGGGTGTACACAAACGTAGGTGCCTTTAATTCAGACACATAAAGCACATCTTTTATAGGAACATTAGCACCTAAATAAAGCACTTTTACGCCACGTGCTTTTAGCAAATAATACATGAATAAGATACCTAACTCATGATGCTCGCCTTCTGGTAAGAATAAAAGCGCCGTAGAGTTGGCTTGCAAGGCAGACGAAGTTTTTTCGATCCCTACAATTAACTTTTGTCTGATAATATTGGTTACTAAGTGCTCCTGGGCAGGATTGACTCTGCTGGTAACCCATAGGATACCTATTCTTTCGAGGAAAGGGAAAATAATTTGTGTGATGGTTTTTTCGATGCCCTTACTGGTAATTTGAAAATCTAGTACCGATTCAAAATCTTCGATGCGAAGATCCACCATGCACTCAATCAGTTCATTTACAATTCTTTCGAGTTGCGCTTCCGATTGGGTTAATGAAAGAATACGTTCCTTCATTTCGATAGGCTTCATCTTATCGATGTGCGAAATCTTGTATCCATACTTATTAAGCAGGGCAATATTCAACAGCGTAATAAGCTCTTCGTTGGTGTAATAACGAATATTAGTATCCGTCCTTGAAGGGTTCAAGAATTGATAGCGCTGTTCCCATATACGTATTGTATGGGCTTTAATCCCTGAAAGGTTCTCTAGATCTTTAATGGTAAATGCATCCATAAAACCAATAACAACAGGTGCCCAGTTTTGTTCGAATGCTAAGGTTTTATTCCTTTAAGGTACTGTCCGTAGCCACTTTTCTCGTATTTAGCTGCCAGTTTTAAGAGCTGCTCATGGTCAATAAAGCCCATCCTAAAGGCAACTTCCTCAATACAGCCAATTTTTTGGCTTTGGCGCTTTTCAATGACACGAACAAACTCGCAGGCGTCACTCAATGAATCAAAAGTACCCGTATCAAGCCAGGCGGTTCCACGGTTCATAATACCCACCTGTAAAGTACCTCTTTGTAAATATTCGTTGTTAACGGTGGTAATTTCATACTCACCTCTACTAGAAGGCTCAATATTTTTAGCAATTTCCACTACATCGTTGTCGTAAAAGTATAAACCCGGCACGGCGTAATTAGATTTAGGATGCGCCGGTTTTTCTTCGATAGAAATGGCTTTTTTGTTTTCGTCAAATTCTACCACACCATAACGCTCTGGATCATTTACTTCATAGGCAAAAACGGCAGCACCTTCGATGTTATTAAAAGATTGTACGAGTTTACTAAAGCCTGCACCATAAAAAATATTATCGCCAAGTACCAGCGCCACTTTATCCTTACCAATAAAATCTGCACCAATAACAAAAGCTTGTGCAAGTCCGTTTGGTTTTTCTTGAACAGCATAACTAAAGGTACATCCAAGTTCAGAACCGTCTTCTAGTAAACGCTGAAACTGCACGCTGTCTTCAGGTGTAGTGATAATTAAAATTTCTTTGATGCCCGCTAACATCAAAATAGAAAGCGGATAATAAATCATGGGCTTGTCATAAATAGGCATTAACTGCTTACTAATTCCTTTTGTAATTGGATAGAGTCTAGTGCCTGAACCACCTGCTAATATGATACCTTTCATGATGTGCTAATTTAATTTATAATGAAGCCGCATAGTCTGCAAAGCTTCCTAATGTTTTATCTTTTTCAGACAATATGATTTCACTGTCTGCTAATTGCCAATTGATATTTAAAGCTGAATCGTTGTACATAATACCCACTTCATTACCAGGCTCATAAAATTTATCAACCTTATAAAAAAATGTTGCTGCTTCACTTAGTACCACAAAACCGTGTGCAAATCCTGCAGGCACAAAAAATTGTTTATGGTTATCAGCAGTTAATTCAATAGCGTAATGCTGTCCAAAACTAGGAGAGCCTTTTCTTAAATCAACAGCAATATCAAGTACAGATCCTTCTAAAACCCTTACCAGCTTGGCCTGTGCAGACGCGCCGCGTTGCATATGAAGCCCTCGTAATACGCCTTTACTAGACCTTGATTGATTGTCTTGTACAAACGAAATATCAAGACCGGAGGCTGCATTAAAATCACGTTGATTGAAGGTTTCAATAAAATAACCCCTCGCATCGCCATGCACTTTTTCATAAACGATAAAACAATCTTGTAAAGGCGTTTGCTCAATTCTCATTATCTGTTCGTATACATTTGGTTATAGTAAGTTTGGTAAGCTCCACTTGTTACATTTTCTAACCAAGCCGTGTTTTGCAAATACCAATCGATGGTTGCAGCAAGTCCTTGTTCAAAAGTAACTGATGGACTCCAACCTAATTCTTTATTGAGTTTAGTAGCATCAATGGCGTAACGACGATCATGTCCAGGACGGTCTTTTACATAGGTAATTAAACTTTCGCTCTCTCCTTTTGCACGTCCTAATTTTTCATCCATTTGCGTACAAAGTAATTTAACGAGGTCAATATTTGTCCACTCATTAAAGCCGCCAATATTATAGGTATCTCCTTTTTTTCCTTCATGAAAAATTAAATCAATAGCACGTGCGTGGTCTATCACGTAGAGCCAGTCGCGTGTGTAGAGGCCATCGCCATAAACCGGCAAGGCTTTTTTATTGATAATATTATGAATGAATAAAGGAATTAATTTTTCTGGAAAATGATTAGGTCCATAATTGTTAGAGCAATTAGAAACCACAATGGGTAAGTGGTAGGTTTCACCGTAAGCTCTAACAAAATGATCGCTCGCCGCTTTACTTGCAGAATACGGTGAGTTTGGATCGTAAGAAGTTGTTTCGGTAAACAAACCTTCTTTTCCTAAACTACCATATACTTCATCGGTTGAGATATGATAAAATAGGTGATCACGTTTGCCGTCCCAAGTACCATCATGTGCATTTTCGTAACTTAAATCCTGCTTCCAAAAATCTTTGGCCGTATTTAATAAGTTTACGGTTCCAATAACATTGGTGTACACAAAATCAAGTGGCGAAACAATGGAACGGTCTACATGTGACTCGGCAGCCAAATGAATGACATCGGTAATATGATGCTGCTCAAAAATATTTTTTAACGCTGCTGCATCTAAGATGTCCGCTTTTACAAAATGATAATTAGGAGCGTTTTCAATGTCCTTTAAATTTTCAAGATTACCCGCGTAGGTTAGCGCGTCCAAATTAAAAATTTGATACCCTGGATATTTGGTCACCATCAAACGAACAACATGCGATCCAATAAAACCTGCACCGCCCGTAATTAAAATATTCTTTCCCATAATACTTAATAATAATATGAGCCTATCTAGGCTACTTTTAGGCCTGCAAAATACATAAATCAGACCAACATTTGCTATCTTTCGAGCATAAACAATTGCCATGCAACAACAACGCTACTATTCTTTAGACGTATTTAGAGGTGCTACCGTGGCGCTCATGATACTCGTTAATAACCCTGGTAGCTGGGGAAACATCTATGGACCCCTCAAACATGCCCCTTGGCATGGCGTAACCCCCACCGATTTAGTGTTCCCTTTTTTCCTGTTTGCAGTAGGTAATGCGATGGCTTTTGTGATGCCAAAATTTGAAGCTGGCAGCAGTGCTGCTTTTTGGAAAAAAATTACCAAGCGCACCCTACTCATATTTGGTATTGGGCTCTTTTTAAATTGGAGCCCATTTATTAAATGGGAAGACGGCGTACTCGTGGCTAAAAAATGGGAAAACGTTAGAATCCTTGGCGTGTTACAACGCATTGCGCTTAGTTACTTTTTTGCATCCATCATAGTGTATTATGCCAAAACAAAAGGTGCGTTTGTAATAGGTGGCATTTTATTATTAAGCTACTGGTTTATGACCGCAGTTTTTGGAGCCCCCGGTGACCCTTACAGCATGAACGGCTATTTTGGAACCGGTATCGACAAACTTATTTTAGGCGAAACGCATATGTACCATGGCGAAGGCATCGCGTTTGATCCAGAAGGAATCACGAGCACCATCACCGGTATTGTTCAAGTGATTTTTGGATTTTTAGTAGGTCAGTACATTCAGCAAAAAGGAAAGTCTTTTGAAATGCTTGCCAACCTACTTATTAGTGGCGTGGTATTAATTGTGGCAGGATTATGCTGGGATATGGTATTCCCGATTAATAAAAAAATATGGACGAGCAGTTATGTTTTATACACGACAGGCCTCGCCATTCTAACCATTAGTGTGCTCATTTATTTAATTGAGTTTAAAGAAATAAAAGGTGCTTGGAGTACATTTTTTGATGTGTTTGGAAAGAATCCGCTCTTTATATTTTTCTTATCGGGCTTTTTGCCAAGAGTGCTGGCACTACTTCGTTTCGAAGACCTCAGTTTAGAAGCTGGACACACCACCACCAGTGCATTACCTTGGTTTTGGAACCATATTTGCAAACCCATTTCGGAAGATTTACGCAACGGATCTTTGGTTTACGCGCTATGCATGATTGCCTTTTATTGGAGCATTGTGTATGTACTCGATAAAAAGAAAATTTACATTAAGGTGTAGGGAGATTTTATTGAGCCACAAATTGACTCCGCAAAATTACCGCGCTTTATACAAACAGCGTAGCCGCTAATTCCAAACTTTCTGGCTTACCTACGTCAAGAAGTATTGCGCCGGTATGATCGTAGGCCAAAATATTTTGTGTGTCACAGAGGTCTAAATACACATCCACCATCGAAAATTTACCTGCTCTTTGCATGAGTGACAGTAGCCTTGTATCAATTACCTGAATACCGCTAAAGGCCTTTGCCTGCAGGTGCTCCGTGTTACTGTCGCTTAAATGACCCGGCTTATATTCTCCGGTATTTTGATTTTTCCACCCGCACAATTTACCGGCTGCATCAAACAAGAAATACCTACTACTGTTTCTGATAGAAACAGCGAGCGTAGCGAGCGCACCCGTGCTCGTGTGCGAATCAATAACAGCTCGTAAATCTAAATTAGTGAGTATGTCTGCATTGAGCAGTACAAATGAAGTTTCGTTTTTGAAATACCAGGCTGCTTTTTTTAAACCACCACCTGTTTCTAATACAGCGTCCGTTTCATCCGATATAGTAATGGCAGAACCCCAACCTTTATTTGCGTTAACGGCATCTATAATTTGATCTGCAAAATGATGTACATTAATAAGCAGTTCTGTGATACCAATTTTTTGTAAGTATTCGATATTGCGTTGTAGCAAAGACTTTCCGTTCACTAACGCAAGCGCCTTAGGATGCTTATCTGTAAAGGGTTTTAGCCTTGTACCGAGTCCTGCTGCCAATATCATTGCCTTCATAAAAATTATTTTAACCAGTTGGCTTTATTGGTATGAGAGAGTTGCGTTTTTATTTTGTACTTGTTGCGTAGGTGTCTTGCTGTTTGTTCTGCAGCATATACACTACGGTGCTGTCCGCCTGTGCATCCAAAATTAATTTGCAAATTTTGGAAGCCGCGTTTTAAATAATCTTCTACAGTAATGTCAATTAAATCCCAAACACTATTTAAGTATTCATTCATTTTTGTACGCTGTTCTAAAAAATCTTGCACCGGTTTATCGAGGCCCGATAGTTTTTTATAATCATCAAAGCGTCCTGGATTTAAAATACCACGCATGTCAAACATAAAGCCACCGCCATTTTCAGAATCGTCTGTCGGAAATCCTCGTTTATAACTAAAACTATTTACAGACACGATAAGTGGTGTAGATTCATTGGCCTGAGCTGGTTCAAAACGGGCAATCATATCATCAGACATCACAATTTTTAAAACCCTGTCAAACTCCGGCGTTACAATACCAACGCGCTTGTTATCAATAAAAAATTGAAGATTGCGCATAGCAAGTGGAATGCTTGCTAAAAAGTGTGCCTTGCGTTCAAACAATCCTCTAAAACCATATGCACCCATTACTTGCAAGAGTCTTATTAATACATAGCCATTGTACTGGCTCACAAAAGTAGTACGGTCTAATGGCTCCTTTAATAAAATATCAACTTGATCCATATAATAGTCAAGCAAATTGTCTTTCCATTGTTCACTTAATTCTGCTTTTGCTTGCCATAGTAAAGACGCCACATCATACTGCAAAGCGCCTTTCATGCCGCCCTGAAAATCTATGAATTGAACATCATTTTGATTGACAATAATATTTCTACTCTGAAAATCACGGAACATAAAATACTTATGTTGTGTATGGGTCAGATAGGTACTCAATGCTTCAAAATCATCGAGTAGGGCCTGCTTATCGTAAGGGAGTTGCAGGGTATCTAAAAAGTAATATTTGAAATATAAGAGATCACTTAAAATGGCTTGCTTACCAAACTCTTTTGCCGTAATACACCAGTTGTAATTAAAGCCCTCGTCGCCTTTAATTTGCATGCGCGCAAGTGCCGCTAAACTTTTTTGAAAAAGTGCATATACATTTTGAGAGTGCCCTTCTTTTTCTATTTGATTGAGTAACGACTCGGCACCTAAATCTTCTTGGATATAAATGGTATCATCACTATTTACCCCAAGCACTTCAGGCACTGGAAGTCCAGCTGTTTTAAAATGCTTACTAAAATGTATAAATGTTTGTGTCTCTTTTTGATTGAGGTTGTAAGTAGCGATATAGGTTTTACTTCCTTCGTATATTCTGAAATAAATACGATCACTCCCACTTTGTGGTAATTTTTCTACCCTCGTAGCTACAGTGCCGCTGATAGAGGTAAATAAAGTTTCTATTCCGTTAATCACCGACTCCATAGGAAAATTGATTTACAACGAAAATAGAACTTACTATGCAAACCCCAAATTTGCTTATAAAGTTTGTAGCCCAAAAACGCTTACCTGCTTGCCCTTGTCTAGTGCGTGCTCTTTGCGAATGAGTGTAACGGTGCAAAGTTCAAAAAATGGCTGCGCTACTTTATTTACATACTGCGCTGCCAACTGTTCAAAAGCAGCGGGTGGTAGTGGCGAAGTGAGTGCAAGTAAAGGTTGCTGTATCAATTTTGAAGGGGCACATCCATAACTTTTTAAATACTGATCGAGTACTTGCAAACTAGCTGCTAACTCGGCAAAAGGTTGCTGATTGGCGATACGCATAAATATACGTCTGGAAGGGAGGGCTCCAAAACCATCGATGGCCACCCTAAAACTTTTTTGCTGGCTAATGATACGGTGCATCCACTTGAGCAAAGTAGCTTCCATATGTTCGGTGGTATGAAACTGCGCTAGTTCAATAACCGGCTTATCGGTAAAACCAAGGGTGCGTGCCCAATTTGTAAAATGTGCATCGGGGTAGGCCACCAACTGATATACCCCAGTGGTGGTAAGTGTTTGACCTGTAAAAACAGTGCGCGCGCTCATATGAATGTCCATAACTTTTTTATTTTGGTAATTATTTTAGCATAAATTTACTAAATATTTTAGCTAAATCAAAACTTTTTTACTGTATGGATAGTCAAGAATGGCAGGGGGCTGCCTATAAAGGCTCCAAAAAATACACCCAACAAGACGTTACTACCGCCAATGCAACCGGTTTTGGGGCCGCCACCGACGATTATATGGAAAGGGGCATTGACCTCAACGAGCAGCTCATTAAAAACAAACCCGCTACCTTCTTTTTTAGAATGAACAGTCACGCCATGACCGGTGCCGGCATTTACCCCGGCGATATTTTAATTGTAGATCGTAGCATTAGAGCCAGCAGCCAAAAAATTGTAGTGGCTATTTTAAATGGTGAACTTTTAATTCGGCGCTACACCGATACGGGTGTTAAAAAATTACTCTCTGCCGAAAATAAAAAATGCGCCGACATTGAAATTGATCCACTCGCCTCCTTTGCAGTATGGGGCGTGGTGATCTATTGTATTCACGCTACTTTATAATATAGACATGATTGGCATTGTAGATTGCAATAGTTTTTATTGCGCCTGTGAACGCTTGTTCAAACCCGATTTATTATACAAGCCCGTGGTGGTGTTAAGCAATAATGATGGCTGCATTATTTCTAGAAGTGATGAAGCAAAAGCAGTGGGCATAGAAATGGGAAGTCCTTTTTTTATGCAAAAACAGAATTTAGAAAAAAATGGCGTTGCTACTTTTTCTTCTAACTATCATTTATACGGCGACTTAAGTTGGCGCGTCATGGAAACCTTAAGAACCATGCTACCAGAAGGTTGTGTAGAAGTTTATTCGGTAGATGAATCTTTTATAGACCTCGCGCATATTGAACCAGACGCCCTACAATCTTTTACCGTATCGCTTAAAAATATAATTGAACAGTGGACCGGTATTAGCGTTTCTATTGGCGTAGCACCTACCAAAGCACTCAGTAAAGTAGCCAATAAGCTCGCTAAAAAAAATAAGCAAGCAACGGCTTGTGTATTGATTTTAAATACCGATAAAAAAATTACACAAGCGCTTCAAAAAACACCCATTGGTGATGTTTGGGGTATTGGTTATCAGTACGCCAAAAAATTAAATGGCTACGGTATTAATACTGCTTACGATTTAACACTACGCACCGAAAATTGGGCGCACCAAGAATTAGGTGGTGTAGTAGGTGCGCGTTTGTTTAGAGAACTCAAAGGATTTCCTTGCATAGATATGCAATCGGAAAGAGTAACCAAACACATGATTGCTACCACGCGTATGTTTGGGAACCCCGTTACCACCCTTACTGAATTAGAAGAAGCGGTAGCGACCTATACCGCAAGGGCCGCAGAAAAACTGCGCAGACAACACGCAGCGGCACGCGGCATTACGGTATTAATTGTGCCCAAACAGGAAGTGAAGGGCAGTTATTACCGGCATGGGCCTACAAAATCGGCAGCGGTTCGCCTACCGCTTGCAACGGCCCTTACCAACGAACTCGTAAAAGCAGCCCTCGAACTGGTAAGAAGCTTATTTGAAGCAGGTAAAACCTACAAAAAAGCAGGGGTTATTTTAAGTGATATTGTACCTGAAACCGTGATTCAAGGAAATTTATTTGTAGCAGTACCAGCGAGTAGCGAAAAAATGGCCAAAGGGCGCGCCCTGATGGAAGCTATCGACAATATTAATTTTTCGATGCGGGGTGATATTTTGAAATTTGCCGCTAGCGGCACTACCCGTAACTGGAAAATGCGCCAAGAAATGCGGAGCCCCCGCTATACCACACGCTGGGAAGAGCTTCCACTCTTAAAATAAGGCTTCAAAAGTCCTGTGCATAAGCATTTAAGAATTATTTTAAAATTTACACGCATAAATTGCGGCGGTACCTTAAATTTGCACAATTTGTAAATAATGACCCACCCTACACTCAACTCCAACGAATCCATCCCTTCAGGTAAGAAAAAAGTAATTGTACTTGGTAGTGGCCCCAATAGAATTGGCCAAGGTATCGAGTTTGATTATTGTTGTGTACACGGCTTAATTGCCATTAAAGAAAGTGGTTACGAAGCCATTATGGTGAACTGTAACCCCGAAACCGTTTCTACCGATTTTGACATGGCCGACAAATTATATTTTGAGCCTGTATTTTGGGAGCATTTATGGGAAATCATTGAACTAGAGCAGCCTTATGGAATCATTGTTCAATTAGGCGGTCAAACAGCACTAAAACTAGCCAAGCGTTTACACGAAAAAGGCATTCGCATTATTGGTACTTCTTTCGAAAGCTTAGACATGGCCGAAGATCGTGGACGTTTTAGTGATTTATTAAAAGAACTAGAAATTCCGTATCCATCGTATGGCACGGCACATACTGCAGACGAAGCCATTGAAGTAGCCAACAAAGTAGGCTATCCCGTACTTGTAAGACCTAGTTACGTTATTGGTGGACAGCGCATGCGTATTGTAATCAACGACGAAGAAGTTGAAAAAGCCGTTATTAGTTTATTAAAACATCTTCCGGATAACACCATTTTGATTGACCACTTTTTAGACCGTTGTCAAGAAGCAGAAGTAGATGCCATTTTTGATGGAGAAACTTTTCACATCATGGGCGTGATGGAACATATCGAACCTGCAGGTATTCATAGTGGCGATAGTAACGCGGTTTTACCAGCGTTTAACTTAACCCCAATGATTGTAGAAAAAATGGAATTCTACAGTGAAAAAATTGCACGTGCATTAAACATCAGAGGCCTCATTAATATTCAGTTCGCCATTAAAAATGGTCAAGTGTATGTGATTGAAGCAAACCCAAGGGCTTCGAGAACTACGCCATTTATTGCAAAAGCATATCAAATTCCGTACTTAAATATTGCAACCAAAGTAATGCTTGGTGCCAACAAACTCACCGACTTTACGATGGTTAAAAAACTAGATGGCTATGCGATAAAGGAGCCTGTATTTAGTTTTGATAAATTCCCTGGCGTAAACAAAGAGTTAGGACCAGAAATGAAAAGTACCGGAGAAGCCATTCGTTTTATCAAAGATTTACACGATCCGTATTTCCGCACGCTGTACAAAGAGCGTAGCATGAACTTATCTCGATAAGTAAGTTCAAAATAAGCCGCTGGTTGTAAATACGGAGAACCTTCTACCAAAATACATGGGTTCATGAGCGCGCGCTACTATAGTGTATAGGTTTGTGTGTGCCCGTTACCGCTCCTCCTTTTTGGCATCAAGCACCATTTGCCAGACTGCTCTTCCCACTTGTAATAGGGATTGCTACCTGCTATTATTTATTGCATGGCATATTTCCAAATGCATATATCAATACCGCTGTTTATACAGCAGCGGGCGTTTCTATTGCCGGACTTGTATGTATTACGCAACTAACAAATTTTAAAAAGTACCGTTACCGATTTTTACAAGGCCTGCTTATACAAATTATATTTCTATGCCTTGGTATTGTAGTGATGCAAAACGTATTGCAGTCGCGCGCACAAGAAACCGGGTTAATAGCAGCCCGTAAAAATGGCACTGTATACATTATGCGGATCACAGAACCACTACAGCAAAAAAATAAAACCTGTAAAACGGTGGCTATCATTGAAAGCATTGGCACCGCAAAACATGAAATAAAAACACGTATCAAAATAATAGTACACCTCGCGGTAGATAGCAGCCGCAGTAGTATGCAACTTTTAACTGCTGGGCGTTATATTGCCACTACAATACAACCAACCCTTGTACCTGATACACATAACCCAGGTGGTTTTAATTACAAAGTATGGTTATTTAGAAATGAAATAACACACCAGCTTTATTTAGCAAAAGAAAGTTGGATCTTACTGCCCTCCAAAAAAAGAAAACAATACTTACAAGTATTGCAACAAAAAATTAGAGTAAGACTTCAACAAAATATTACGGGCAAACAAGAAAAAGCAGTGGCAGCAGCGCTTTTAATTGGCTACAAGAGGGATATCGATTCTGATTTAATGAAAGCTTATAGCAATACTGGCGTGATACATGTTATTGCCATTAGTGGCTTACACCTTGGGTTAATTTATGGTTTACTGATTGGTATTTTTAATTGGATGCCAGATGCAACAATAAAAAAGTGGATAGCGCCTCCTACCATGCTGCTGGTATTGTGGGGCTTTGCGCTTCTAACAGGAGCCGGGCCTTCTATTGTAAGAGCGGCGGTTATGTTTTCATTTATCATTATTGCAACCATGGTAAAACAAAATTCAAGTATTTTAAATGCCCTCGCCGCGTCGGCATTTTTTTTACTGCTACTTCATCCATTTTATTTATGGGATATTGGTTTTCAACTTTCTTATGCAGCAGTGCTTAGCATTGTATTGTACCGAAAAAAAATATATGATATAATTTATTTCAAATACAAATGGATGCAGGCCTGCTGGCAATTAAACGCTGTTACAATAAGTGCGCAAATACTCACACTGCCTCTTGTTGTGTATCATTTTCATCAGTTCCCAAATTATTTTTTACTCAGCAATTTTATAGTAGTGCCTCTTTCTAGTATTATATTATATGGCTGTTTACTCATACTGCCCTTTGGAAGCCTTGCTTATATAGGCAAGGCATTGTCAGATGCTACAAGTTGGTTACTCACCTCCATGAACTGGATCATCCAAAAAATGAATGCATTACCCTATGCCACTACTAGTAATTTAGAAATAAATACGGTTCAAGTAGTGCTGTTTTTTATCGTTATTGCTTACCTATCTCATTTTATACAAACACAAAAAAATAAATGGTGTTTCTATGGTTTAACAGCCCTTATAATTGGCTGCAGCATACATAGCTTTAATCATATACAATCGGCAGTGCATACCACACTAACCGTTTGGTTTGTTCCAAAAACCTCTAAAATTACTACCCGTTATGGACTACAAAAGGAAGCAGCGTTACCAAACGGAACCCATGCTTTTAACATTGGGCACACCCGTTTTTTACGTATTGGGCAAATAGTTCAGCTAAAAGATACTATCACAACGGCATCAAAAGTGGATATCCTACTCATTAGCAACCTATCAAAATCTCCCATAGCCTTACTCTCAAAGCACTTTAAGCGTGCGCTTTATGTTTTTGACAGCAGTATTCCGTTGTGGAAAATGGAAGGGTGGAAAAAAGAGGCAGAGGGCCTACATTTGCGGCATCATTTTGTTTCTCAACAAGGGGCTTTTGTCCACCAAACAAGCAATGGAAAAAAAAATTAAATCGGCGCTCATTTCTGTCTTTTATAAAGATGGTTTAGAGCCTTTAGCACGTCAATTAGTCGCTCAAAACGTAACCATCTACTCGACAGGTGGAACGCAAAAATTTTTAGAAGATCTAGGCATCACTTGTGTTGCGGTAGAAAGTTTAACCACCTACCCCTCTATTTTGGGTGGTCGTGTTAAAACCTTACATCCTGCTATTTTTGGTGGTATACTTGGTCGTAGATACGAGCCGCAAGATCTAGTTGAAATGGAGCAGTACCATATTCCTGAAATCGATCTAGTAATTGTTGACTTATATCCTTTTGAAGAAACACTTGCCACCACCACAGAAGAAAAAGCCATTATAGAAAAAATAGATATTGGTGGGCCTTCTATGATTAGAGCTGCTGCCAAAAACTTTAGAGACCTTGTAGTTATTGCTGCTAAACAAGATTATGCGGTACTAGAAACCATGCTTGCTGCACAAGCCGGCACTACTACTATCGAGCAAAGAAAAGCTTTTGCAGCAAAGGCTTTTGAGGTGGTAATGCATTATGATATTGCCATTAGCAACTACTTTAATCCAGCACCTACACAAATACTACGTTACGGCGAAAATCCACACCAGGAGGCTACATTTACAGGGGATTTAAAAGCGCTTTTTACACAACTTAATGGTAAAGAATTATCATATAACAACTTAGTAGACGTAGATGCAGCCGTGCAATTGATTGGAGAATTCAACGAAACTACTTTTGCGATTATTAAACACACCAATGTTTGTGGTATTGCTGCAAGAGGCACTGTTAAAGAAGCTTGGGACGCAGCTTTAGGCGGAGATAACGAAAGCGCTTTTGGTGGTGTATTGGTAACCAATAGCACCATTGATACGGCTACTGCAAACGCCATCAATGAAATATTTTTTGAAGTTTTAATTGCGCCTAACTATGAAGCCGGTGCACTCGATATTTTAAAAAGCAAAAAGAACAGAATTTTATTACAACTCACTGGAAATACTACTGTATTAAAAACACCGAGCAAATCTTTACTAAACGGTGTATTAGCCCAAGCACCTGATACGGGCAACTTTAACACTTGGAATGAAGTAGGTGGCAGAACCACTACCGAAGACGAAAAAGAAAATTTAATTTTCGCCAATCTGGTTTGTAAACATTTAAAAAGTAATGCCATTGCGCTTGTAAAAAATAAACAATTGGTGGGTAAAGGATGTGGTCAAACCAGTCGTATAGATGCACTCAGACACGCCATCGAAAAAGCACATCAATTTAATTTCGATTTAAAAGGCGCCGTGCTTGCATCTGATGCCTTTTTCCCTTTTAACGATTGTGTGCAAATTGCACAGGAGGCAGGTATCGAAGTTTTTATTCAACCAGGCGGATCGGTAAGAGATAAAGACAGTATCGAATATTGTGTAGAACATAAGCTAGCAATGGTGATGACGGGTCTTCGCCATTTTAGACATTAATAAAATGTATCAATGACCACCAAACAAAAAGCATACATAGGATTAGGCCTCACCAGTATCATTTGGGGCACGACCTGGGTAGCAAGTAAGTATGGTATCAAACAAGGCATGTTAGCATTTGAGTTATCGGCCATTAGAAACGGACTAGGTGGGCTATCTTTAATTGTATTTTTTTTAATTAAAGGGCAAAAGCTGCCAACTTTTAAAGAATTCAAATGGCTTCTAGGTATGTCTATTTTGCTATTTGTAATTGCAAATGGTTTCTCTACCTATGCTTTAAAAGAAATTCCAAGTGGGCTCGCAGCACTTATTGCTGCTTTGTATCCACTCAGTGTTGTTATCATTGAAAAACTAAGGTACAACAACACAAAAATCACATCACTTACTTTTCAGGGTATGTTACTAGGCATTATAGGTATTGGTATTGTATTTTATGAAAACCTTGCCGTACATAATTCTATGGGTTATTTTATAGGCGTTGTGGTGTCACTAATTGCCATGTTAAGCTGGAGCTTTGGTACCATTTTTATTGCACGTAATAAAATGGATATGAACCCATATTATGCAACGGGTTGGCAAATGTTTTTAAGTTGCTTTTTTTTAGGCGCCTTTGCAGTTGCTTCTGGCAAAGCCATTCCAATTCAAGAAATAACATGTACCATTTGGATGGTGATCGCTTATTTAATTGTAGCTAGCTCCATTGTTGCATTTGCTGCATTCATTTATACGATGAAGCATTTGCCGCCAGCCATAGCATCGCTGTATGCCTACATCAACCCGATTGTGGCAACTATTGTAGGCGCGTACATTATAGAAGATGAAAAATTAAGCCTCCCTATTTTTATAGGTTCCTTTGTAACACTTACTGGCGTGTACCTAGTAAATAGGTCTATGAAAAAGCAACACCAAGAAATTATTCCTGTTACGGACGCTGACGGGATGTAGTTTTTTCCTTCCACATTTCATTAAATGTTTTTGGCGTAAAGTCTAATTCAGAGCGGTGTACCGCCCATCCTTTAAATACTTTATTAACCACCCAATTTTTCATTTTGCCATTGCCCATATTCATCATAGGTCTGTTTAAACTAGCCATCATCCAAGCCTTCCAGGCAACACGCTCTGCAAGTGTGCTAGTGCCCTGCGTTACAGCTTCATGACGGTTATCGAGTAAGAGTTCATGTAAATTGATGCGCATCGGACAAACCTCTGTACAATTGCCGCACAATGAAGAAGCATTGCTCAGGTGCTTATATTCATCAACACCACTTAAATAGGGTGTAATGACTTTACCAATGGGACCACTGTACGTTGTTTCGTAAGAGTGGCCACCAATATTTTTGTACACAGGACAAGCGTTTAAACAAGCACCACATCTAATGCAATAAAGTGCTTCACGAGCGGTAGGATTAGCGAGCAAATTGGTTCGGCCATTGTCTAATAAAATCACAAACATTTCTTCGGGACCATCCGTTTCGTTCGCTTGCTTAGGGCCCGTTAAAATGGAATTATATACCGTTACTTTTTGACCCGTACCATAAGTGGCAAGCAGTGGCCAAAAAAGTGGAAGATCATGAATCGAAGGAATTACTTTTTCGATACCTACTACCGCAATATGTGTTTTAGGCCATGCGCAACTTAAGCGGCCGTTGCCTTCATTTTCGGTAATAGCGATGCCTCCTATATCGGCAATCAAAAAATTGGCACCGGTTACGCCCACTTGAGCTTCTGTATATTTTTCACGAAGCTTGATACGTGCTACTTGTGTTAATTCTTCGGGTGTTAAATCGGGTTTCGTGCCAAGCTTAGTGGCAAATAGTTTAGCAACATCTTCTTTGCTTTTGTGCATCGCTGGTGTTACAATATGATACGGTGGTTCGCCATCTAATTGTTGAATGTATTCTCCTAAATCTGTTTCAACGCTCTCTATTCCACTAGCTTCTAAAAAATCATTCAAATGAATTTCTTCGGTAACCATGCTCTTGCTTTTCACCAGCGTTTTGCAATTACGTTCTTTGCAAATTTTTCCTATCGCTTCTAAAGCTTCTGCAGTATCATTGGCCCAGATAACGGTAGCGCCTCTTGCCGTAATTTTTTGCTCAAACTCTAGCAAGTATTTATCTAAATTTTCAATAGCTTCCCACTTAATGTTTTTTGCACGTTCACGTGTAATGTTGACGTCGGTAAATTGTGATTTACCAATAGGTACAACAGCATTGTATTTAGAAATATTAAAATTAATTTTTCTACGGTGCTCTAAATCGGCAGCCTTAATGGTACTCTTTGCAATAAATGATGCAGCTGTTTCAGACATGCTTATTTTTTTTGACTTTTTTGATGAAGCGCCGTGGCTTCTAATGCTTCGTAAAATTCAGGGCCATATTTACGTATCAACGATTCTTTTAAAAATTGATATACCGGTACTTTTAATTTTTTGCCGAGGCTACAAGCAGCACTGCACAAATCTTCACGGGGTTCATAATTCACATATTCCATATCCGGATCTCGCTTGCTCTTTTTTGTTTTAACTGGAAACAAATGACAACTGAGTGGCTTTTTCCAATCCAACTTGCCGTCGTTATAAGCCTGCTCAATACCACACAAAATGGTGCCTGTTTTATCTTTGATACCGTATGCACAAATACCTCCGTTAATAGTTGGCGTGACCCAGCCAAATTCGCGGTCGTATAAATATTTACCCTGCTTTTCTACCTCTTTTATGCCCGCTGCCGTCATGTATGGTTTGATGTCTTCGTAATGGGTTTTTAACTTTTCAAGTTCCCATTTTTCCATAGGCGCCCCTGCATCGCCATCTTCACAGCAACCGCCTTTGCACTTGCTTAAATCACATACAAATTGCTCTTCTAGGAGCTCGTCTGAAACTAATTTGTTGTCTATAATAATCATGGCTATGCGAATATAATTAGTTTTTCCACCTAAAAGTGTTTACCAAATGCTTCAAATCCGTTTTAATAAAATCATTGACAATGGCCAGCGAATCGGCGTTGGGTGTGGCGTCAAAATAAAGGGCACCCCTTAAAAAATGCTTGGTAGAATCCGTTAGAAAAAACTGATTGGATGTGGCCGCATCACCCCCTACTGTAAAAAATAAGCCACTAACGCCATTTGGGGTATTTACGAGTGAGTCATCAATAGAATAGGCTTTAGCAGACTGCTTACTCGTCATAAAAAAGGAATGTTTTACCAGCGAATCAAATTTATATTTTCCAATTTCTTTGTAACTCACATAGATACGGCCATTAAACTCCGGAAAATCAACATTGATCCACCACTGATTTTCGGTGGCTTCGCCAAAAAAAGTAGAATCCTTAACTACTTTGGCATACACCGGGTATTCAAACGCATACGGATATCCAGGCTGGTCAAATAATTGGTATTTTTTTTCAGGAAAATTTATTTTATAATAGCCAGTTGGCTTTGGCGTATACACACTATTACATGCCATAAAAAATAAAGCAGCAAAACCAAAAAATAGAACAGATAACTTTACTTGCCTTGGCATGAAATAAAAATTAGATGGGGTACTGACGCTTTATAGAAACCTTTACTTTTTGTAATCTATTTTTAGCCACTTCTAATACGGTAAACTCAAAATCGCCAGAGGTAAATATAGCTGCAGGTTTTGGAAAATCGCCAGCTAGTTCAAGCACAAGGCCTGCGAGTGAATCACTCTCTCCTTTCACCGTATCAAATGTTTCAGTGGGGAGGTCCATCACCTTGCATAAATCCTGAATCATCACACGTCCTTCAAAAATATAATTGTTATCATCAATTTTTTTATAGTCACTATCTTCTTCGTCAAACTCATCTTTAATTTCACCAATAATTTCTTCCAAAATATCTTCGAGGGTAACAATACCACTGGTGCCGCCAAATTCATCTACCACAACAGCAAAGTGTATTCTTTTAGACTGAAATTCTTTTAATAAATCTTCGATTGGTTTTTGTTCGTGCACAAAATAAGGAGGTCTCAAAAGTTTATGCCAGTTGTAGGTAGCACTTTCATCTAAATGAGGCACCATGTCTTTGGTATGTATAATACCAATCACTTCGTCTAAATCTTCTTTGTATACCGGAATTCTAGAGTAGTTCACTTCGCGTACAAATGCAATGAGCTGATCAAAGCTAATTTCCTGATCCACACCGCTTACATCCATACGGGTTTTCATGATTTGTTTAACCGTGATATTTCTGAACTTAACAATACTCTTTAAAATATTTTTTTCGTTTTCGGAAGCAGTTTCGTTGGTTGTTAAATCAATGGCATGATCGAGTTCTTCGAGACTGTAAGCACTCGCCGATTTATTAGCAAGTTTTCTTTCGATAATATCAGAATATTTTACAAGTGGCTTACTAAGCCCCATCACCAAATAAGAGATACCATACACGATGCCGCCAAAATCTTTGGCAAAACGAACATTGTTTTGAGTAGCTAAAACTTTTGGCATGATTTCACCAAACAGTACGAGTAAAAAAGTAACCGCAATTACTTTAATAACAAACTCCACCCATACGGCATTGAACTGTTCAAAATTGAACATGTTGTCAATGAGTAGATTTGAAATGATAATGATGGAGATGTTGATAAAACTATTGGCAATTAAAAGAGATGCCAATAAAATTTTAGGCTGCTCAATTAAATCGACAATTCTTTTGTAGGCAGGCTGTTGTTTAGACTTTAAAACATTGATGTCTTTAAATGTCAACGAAAAAAAGGCAACTTCGGCGCCAGCTAGTACAAAAGACAAAAACAACAGTACAACCAAAATAAGTACCAAAACAGTAGTGCCTTGAGGTTGAATAGCTCCCAAAATTGATGGGGCCGCAAATAAACGCATTACCAAATGATCCTCCAAAGTGACAGTAAATTTAGTGCCCAACAAAAATACCGATAATTCAGTTACATCGCACACCAGCAAAGTCAGGCAAAAGCGGGTTTACCAAACAAATTCTTCGCTTAAATACTGATTGATCAATTTAGGAAATGGAAGGGCTTTTAATTTTGTTATTTTTTGCCATTTTCCAGAAGTAATACTGCTTGGTTTTTTGGATAGGGCTACACGAATAAACTGAGCAGTAATGATTTGATGGGTAAGGGGTTGTTTTATTTCTAGTGAGCGGTGAAGCAGTTTTATGGAAGATATCCCTAACTGTTCTTTCAGAAACTGCTGAACAGTTATTTCATTCCACAACATTTTTTTTCCAGCATCGAGCAAATAAAATTCAAATAAACCTTGCCAAATATCTTTGTGCTTTCTTTCAGTTAACCAAATCTCATCATTTACCTGCAACAAAAAATAATAAAATCGGCGCTCTTTTTTTATTAGCTGTTTTTCTTTAATAGGAAGCTGATTCACCTGCGCAGTTGCATGTGCAACACATGTTTTTTGCAGTGGGCAGTTATTACAGTTTGGCGCCAATGGCTTACACACAGTGGCTCCAAAGTCCATAATAGCTTGATTGTAAAGGCCTGCACGTTTTTTATCCAGCAGGGCCGCTGCGCGCGTTTCAAATATTTTTTTACCTGCGGTTGTATCTGTTGGTACATCAATACCTTCATAACGCGCAATCACTCTAAACACATTTCCATCTAGCACTGCATGTGGTGCATTAAAAGCAAATGATGCAATAGCAGCTGCGGTGTAAGGGCCCACTCCTTTTAAGGTTAACAGCGTCTCATAATCATTTGGAAATTTTCCTTTATACGTTGCCACAATTTCTTTTGCCGTTGCGCGTAGATTTCTGCAACGGTTATAATAACCAAGTCCCTCCCACAATTTAAACACCGTTTGGTCTTTTGCTTTGGCTAAATCAAATACCGTTGGATACGTAGAAATAAATCTATTATAATATGCAAGCCCTTGTTCTACCCGCGTTTGTTGTAGAATTATTTCGGATAACCAAATTTTATACGGGTCTTTTTCACCTTTCCAGGGCATTTCTCTAGTGTTTGAGTGGGTGTGCCAATGTAGAAGGGTGCTGGTAAAATTCAATTTCATCAATTAAGAGTGGGCAAAATCAGGATTTTAGGGGCTAAAAAGCCTTAGTTTGAGGTATAAAGTTAATTTTTAGGGTGTATCTGCACATATTTAGTTGGTAAAACGTATAAAAAAATTTAATTTTCTGTTAAATAAGTAAATTTTTAGCTTATTTTTAAAAACATATACTCTAAATTAATTTTGATACAATGAGAAAATCAGATCTCATCAACCAGATTTCAGACAAAACAGGTATTCCTAAGGTGGACGTACTCGTTACGCTTGAAACCATGTTTAAAGAGGTAAAAGAAAGTCTCTCTAACGGCCAAAACATATATATACGCGGCTTCGGGAGCTTTATCACCAAAAAACGTGCAGCTAAAATTGGTAGAAATATCAAAAAAAATATAGCTGTGGAAATTCCTGAACATTTTATTCCTGCCTTCAAACCAGCAAAAGAATTTGTTACAGAAGTTAAAAGCAAGCTCAAGTAAAGTTAACTTCGCGTCCTAATTCTTTTCAAAAGTGAAAAAACAGCAACTACTCCTAATTGGCGGAGCTATACTCCTATTTGCCATTTTATTGTATATGGGTTCTACTGTAGCGCCAAAAAGCCCGGCAGCAGCGGCAAATGCTAAAAATGAAGCTGATAATCAACACATTGAGTTTAAAGACCTACTTGTAAAAGCCAAAGAAAAAATTAGTCCAGATCAGGCTATCCGCCTCAATATGCTAGAAAATAGCGTGGTTAGAGGGGATGTAAAAGACCAAAAAATACACGTTTACCACCAGCTTGCTAGGTTTTGGTCAGACTCGGCCAAACTGTTTGAACCCTATGCTTGGTACACTGGCGAAGCGGCTAAATTGGAAAATTTAGAAAAAAACCTCACCTTTGCCGCCCAACTGTATATAGACAACCTAGTTACGGAAGGAGATCCAGCCATGCAACACTGGTTGGCAGAACAAGCAAAAGATCTTTTAGAGAAAGCTTTAGTTATCAATCCAAACAACGATTCTAGTAAAATTGGTTTGGGTGCTTGCTACATATTTGGAAACATTTCAAACAATCCGATGGAGGGTATTTTACCCATCAGAGACATTGTTCAAAAAAATCCAAACAACCTGTATGCTCAAATGATTTTGGGATTGGGTGGTAAAAAAAGCGGGCAGTTAGATAAAGCCATTGAGCGCTTCTTACTAATTGTAAATAAAGACCCAGAAAACCTGGAAGCCATATTTCATTTAGCAGAATGTTACGAGATGCACGATGACAAACCAAACGCAGTAAAGTGGTATAACTTGGCTGCAAAAAAAGTTAAAGTGCCCGAAGCAAAAGAAGCAATCGCTAAGAGAATTGCGGAATTGAAAAAATAAATTATTATTAACAAATAAAATTACTCCCTGTATGCCTTGTGGTAAGAAGAGAAAGCGTCATAAAATTGCAACACACAAACGTAAGAAACGCCTAAGAAAGAATCGTCATAAGAAGAAGAACAAGTAATTGTTTATTCTTTACTGACTTATACAAACACGCCCTATCTAAACAATAGGGCGTGTTTAACACTTATCTGTATCTAGCCCCTAATTTCCTTTTCTGCAACTTTTCCTATTTCCTTCCTTGATAGGGCTATGATTGTTAAGATATGGTTGTATGCATACGCCGCCCATAGGGCAGGTAATTTTGTATTTAAAAGTTGCTCATTTTGAACAAAGAACTTATTATAAACGCTACGCCCACGGGTGTAGAAATTGCTTTGCTAGAAGATAAAAAACTAGTAGAGCTGCACAATGAAAAAACCGATGCAAATTTTGCAGTAGGTGATCTTTACCTCGGTAAAGTAAAAAAAATAATTCCCGGACTCAACGCTGCTTTTGTTGACGTTGGTTTTGAGAAAGACGCTTTTTTACATTATTCCGATTTAAGCCCTTATGCCAAGTCCATTATAAAGTATACGCAGGCTGCCATGTCTGATAAAAGTGAACATGGATTTGATTTTGCCCGCTTTCAATCGGAACCTGAAATTATCAAAACCGGAAAAATAAACGAAGTATTAAATGGTAAGCCAAACGTACTCGTTCAAATTTTAAAAGAACCCATTGCGGCAAAAGGACCTCGCTTAAGTTGCGAACTTTCATTACCTGGAAGATTTGTTGTTGTTACACCTTTTAATGAAATTGTAGCAGTCTCTAAAAAAATACATTCGTCGGAAGAGAGAAAAAGATTACATAAAATCGTAGAAGCCATTAGGCCTAAAAATTTTGGCGTAATTGTGCGTACTGCTGCAGAAGGTAAATCAACTGCAGAATTACACCAAGACATGTTATCACTTGTTGAAACATGGAAAACCATACAAGGCAATTTAAAAGGAGCAGCTGCGCCCGTTCGTATCTTAAGTGAAGAAACAAAAACAACCAGCATTTTAAGGGATTTGCTCAGTGCAGATTTTAACAGGATTGTGGTGAACGATAAAGCACTTCACGAAGTAACCCAGCGATACATTCAGCGCATTGCACCTGATAAAACAGATATTGTAACACAGTACAGAGATGGTCTTCCCATTTTTGATCATTTTGGTGTTACCAAACAAGTAAAAGCTTCTTTTGGCAAAACAGTAAACTTACCTAGTGGTGCTTATTTAATTATTGAGCATACCGAAGCACTTCATGTTATTGATGTAAATAGTGGTTATAAAAGCGTGAGCAATAGCCAAGAAGAAAATGCATTAGAAACAAATTTAGAAGCAGCTGAAGAGATTTCAAGACAATTAAGACTTAGAGATATTGGCGGCATCATTGTGGTTGATTTTATTGACATGAAACTTCCTGACAATAAAAGAAAAGTACAAGAAGCCATGGATACTTTTATGAAAGCAGATCGTGCCAAGCATTCGGTACTTCCTATTTCTAAATTTGGACTATTGCAAGTCACGCGTCAAAGAATGCGTCCAGAAGTGAATATCAATACTTCTGAAAATTGTACGGCGTGTAATGGCAGTGGGAAAATGACTTCTGCGCTACTATTAGAAGATGAAATCGAAAATAAGCTGGTTTATTTGGCCTCTCATGCCCATAAAAAGCTTCAATTGGTGGTTCACCCCATTATTGCTGCTTATTTAACCAAGGGGCTATTTAGCAATAAACTAAGCAAATTGCGTAAAAAGCTTGGGGTAAAGCTGAGTTTGGAGGAAAACTCCAACTACCACCTAACCG
>JBEDIY010000106.1:0-6779 GCA_041173245.1 Bacteroidota bacterium
TAATGAAGCAAATTAATACTTCCGATTATGAAGTAGCAAAGGCCCTATTATTACAACACGGCTCTGTAAAAAAAGCAACCGACGCATTTATGGGTTCTTAATTATTGATACATGCACAACATAGAACCGTTTTTTAATTGGAGACATTTATACACTGCCGAAGAAGATGCAAGATCTCCTTTTTATGGTCGTACCTATTCTGAATTTGAGTTTACACAAGTGGTCTATAATTATTTTATTCATCCACAGTGGGATGACTTTGGAAGTCGGACTTTGTATTTAAAATTACTTTTTATAGACTACGAAGAAAACTATGCCATCATTGAACTCATTGGCGAATGGAATGATGCCATAGAAAATGACATCATGGAACTCAAAAGAGAAATTGTGGATCACCTTTCCAAACAAGGCATTTGTAAATATATCTTGATCTGTGAAAATGTTTTAAATTTTCACAGTAGTGATAAAGAATATTATCAAGAATGGTACGACGATGTTTCTGATGAAGATGGTTGGATGGTAGCGCTTAACATGCCAGCGCAAACACAACAAGATTTTAAACAAAAAAAACTACACTATTATATCGAGCTCATGGAAATTGACAATTGGCGAAATTTTAAGCCAGGCCATTTGTTTGAAAAAATAAATTTTGAGCTATCCAACAGACTTACCTTATAATAAAAAATATTTAGCGTTTTCTTTCAAACAAACCTCATACCTATCCCCAACTGTATAGTTAGCATCTAAACTAGCAACCTGCAGTGTCAACCCATTTATTTGTAACTTTATTAAGTAGTGGCTACCACAAAATGCAACACCTACAATAGTTCCTTCAAAACCATTACCAGAGGGCTTTATAAGGCATAACTGCGAGGGCCTAACAAACAATTGCTGATTGTCATTTGCTTCAGGAATCAAATACTTAATTATTGGAAAAATCCCAACACTGATACAATTACAGGCACCTAGTAGTTCCGCTTCATACTCGTTTTGTGGGGTATAAAATATAGTGGATGGATGATCGTCTCTTATAATTGCACCTTCTTTAATAAGTAACATTCGGTTGGCCCAAGGAAGTAAATCTGCGGCATCATGCGATACTAAAACACAAGTTGTATCAAAATGTGTAGCAATATCCGAAATCACATCCTGCATAATTTGCTTGTG
Source organism: Bacteroidota bacterium (assembly GCA_041173245.1). Lineage (GTDB taxonomy): Bacteria > Bacteroidota > Bacteroidia > Chitinophagales > Chitinophagaceae > Sediminibacterium. The sequence continues at coordinate 1,168 of JBEDIY010000106.1, forward strand.
AATTTTATCCAAATTAGAAAACGGCTCGTCTAATAGCAACAACGAGGGCTCTGTAGTGAGTAACTGCGCAAGCACAATGCGCTGTTTTTCGCCCCCAGAAATTTGATTGGTTTTACGAGAAAGCAAATGTTGTATTCTACATATCTCGTACATATAACGGGCCCTTGCAGGTTCCATTTTATTGGCCATTTCAAGTAGCTCTTCTACCCTATAATTGTTACGAAGCTCAAAATGCTGCGATAAAAAAGCAATTTTTGGATGGCCCGGAATGAGTTGCTCACTCGGCATTAAAATTCGATCCCCATTAAAAAGTACTGATCCAGTAGTAGGTTCCATTAAACCCGCCATCATTTTTAATAATGTGGTTTTTCCGGAACCTGTTTCACCTGCAATGGCTAATTTTTGACCTTTTGGTAGTCCAAAAGATATGGTGGCGTTAACAGATTCGCCTCCATGATTTTTAGCAACACCACAAACCTCTAATAAAAACATACAATAAAATTAAGCCATTCAACTATTAGCAACCGGTAATTCGTATATTTGAAAATAAATAATTTTAAAATGGCTTTACCCGTAAATAATTCTAAAGCAGGCAAACCTGGAACAAAAAACCAGGCCAACAAAGCACAAGGATCTAAATTTATTGCTAAACCAGGCACCAAAGCAGTGACTGTAGGCAAAAAACCAATTAAAACTGGCGGTTCTAGAGGAAGTTAATACACGACCCTTAATAGATTAAATCTTCGTAGGCAGCTTGCAGTTCCGAATAGGCATGCTTGTCCCCTGCTATTTTGCAGGCCTCCAATCCCTTTTCATACCAGGTAATGGCTTCTGCTTGTTCTCCCATTTTTTCAATTAGTTTGGCCAAATGGTAATAAGTACCCACATAACTTGGCGTTTCGGTTACAATGGCCGTAAATAATTCCCTTGCTTCCAGGTCTTTGCCAATTTTGAGGTACTCAAGCCCTAAAGCATGCCTTAAAAAGTTATCAGACGGCTGGCTAGCCAAAAAACTTAACAATTTTTCTATCCGATCCATAAACCAAAGATAGCCGAACTTTGTATTTAAAATGATACCTATATTTGCAAATAGTTGTTTATGCAACTATGTAAAATCTAGGATAAAAGATAGCATATGAAAATACTAGTTTGTATTAGTAAAACGCCAGATACCACTGCTAAAATTGCATTTGCAGATGGTGGCAAAAAATTTGAAGAAGCAGGTGTGCAGTGGATCATTAATCCATACGACGAATGGTATTCACTAGTTCGTGCCATTGAGTTAAAAGAAAAAGACCCCGCTACTATTATACATTTAGTAACAGTGGGTGGTGCAGATGCCGAACCAATTATTAGAAAAGCATTAGCACTTGGTGGTGATGAAGCCATTCGTATCAATACCGATAGTTCTGACAGTTATTATGTTGCTGCACAAATTGCTGAGGTAGCGAGCACAGAAAAATATGATTTAGTATTTACCGGAAAAGAAACCATCGACTACAACGGTGCTTCTATTGGTGGTATGATTGCTGCACTAATTGACGCTCCCTATATTTCATTAGCAACTTCTTTTTTATTAGATGCATCAACCGCTACTATTACAAGAGAAATTGAAGGTGGTGAAGAAGTCGTAACTGTTAATACACCTGTTGTTGTTAGTTGTCAAAAAGGTGTTGCCGAACAACGTATCCCTAACATGCGTGGCATTATGGCTGCAAGAACAAAACCACTTAAAGTGCTAGAACCCGCTGCAGCAGAGAGTTTAACAAGCATCGAAAGTTTTGAACTTCCTGCTGCAAAAGCTGGGGTAAAACTTGTGAGCCCAGATAACGTAGAAGAACTTGTTCGTTTATTACATGATGAAGCAAAAGCTATTTAATTCATTTTAAGATTATAATTATGGTACTCGTATATATAGATCACCAAGACAATCAAATTAAAAAAAGTACATTAGAAGCAGTCACCTATGGTGTTGCACTTGCAAAACAATTAGAGACAGAGGCACATGGTTTATTATTAGGAACCGTTAACGATAACCTAGCAGCACTTGGTGCTTACGAATTAAAAAATATCTATCAAATTAATGATGCGGCACTATCAAGTTTTGATGCACAAGTTTTTGTAAAAACAATTACAGCAGCTGCAACTAAAGTTGGAGCTACTACCCTCGTGTTTTCGCATAACCAAACAGGTAAAGCAGTTTGCGCAGGTGTGTCTGCACTATTAAAAGCAGGCCTCGTTACAGGTGCCATTGAACTTCCAAAAACAGATGCTGGTTTTGTTGTTAAAAAATCGGTGTTTTCAGGAAAAGCATTTGCCAATGTTTCGATTCAAACGGCCATAAAAATTATTTCATTAAGTCCAAATAGTTTTCATACCACAAGTGGCGCTGCTGCAACGGCAAGCATCACTCCATTAGACATTCCTGTTAGTGCAGGACATGTAAAAATTACTGCTGTAAACAAAACAAGCGGTGAAATTTCATTAACCGAGGCTGATATTGTAGTAAGTGGTGGCCGTGGTTTAAAAGGCCCAGAAAACTGGGGTATATTATTAGACCTTGCCAAAGAGCTTGGCGCAGCAACGGCTTGTTCTAGACCCGTTGGTGATGCACATTGGCGTCCACACCACGAGCACGTGGGTCAAACAGGTGTTCAGGTTGCCCCTAATTTATACATTGCCATTGGTATTTCTGGCGCCATCCAGCACCTCGCTGGCGTTAATAGAAGTAAAACCATTGTGGTGATAAATAAAGACCCAGAAGCACCATTTTTTAAATCCGCCGACTACGGAATTGTAGGTGACGCCTTTGAAGTATTGCCTAAATTAACCGATGCCATTAAAAAAATGAAAGCATCTGCTTAGTTTTTGCTAGCCTAATGTTCAATTCTATATTTTTTGAATTAATTTCGTGTTGTCTATGCAAAAAATAGAACTCGAAATAGTAGCCCTGTCTCATAGCATTACCCAGTCAAATTCCTATGCAGTTGTATTAGGTGAAGCTGGAGGTGGTGCAAGACGGCTTCCCATTGTTATTGGCGGATTTGAAGCGCAAGCGATTGCGGTAGCACTAGAAGACATGCACCCTAGCAGACCCCTCACCCATGATTTATTTAAAAATTTCATGACGGCCTTTCATGTAGAGCTACAAGAAATTATTATCAATGATTTACAAGAAGGTATTTTTTATGCAAAATTGGTTTGCTTTACCGACCATGATACCATCGAAATAGACTCTCGAACTTCCGACGCATTAGCTTTAGCTGTTCGCTTCGGATGCCCCATTTATACCTACAACCATATTTTAGACAATGCGGGTGTTCTCATGGATGAAGGTGGTGTAACCAAGCAAAAAATTGAAGCAGTAGGTCAAGAGCAGCCTTTTGAAGATCAAGACGATATTACCAAATTAGACATCTTTGCACTTGAAAAATTATTGCAAGAAGTACTTGACAGCGAAGATTACATTAGGGCCATTGCTATCCGCGACGAAATTAATAAAAGGAAGCGCAAATGATTTGTTTTCCATCCTGCAAAATCAACCTAGGATTACGTATTACACACAAAAGAGCGGATGGATTTCATGCATTAGAAACCGTTTTTTACCCCATTACATTAACGGATGCACTCGAAATCATTATTGAACCAGAAACCAGTGCAGCGCCCATCTCATGTACAAGTTCTGGTCTAGCTATCAACGGCGACCCCACCGATAATTTATGTTACAAAGCTTACTTCATTTTAAAAAATGATTATCCTAGCATCCCTAACATTAAAATGCATTTGCATAAAAAAATTCCAATGGGTGCAGGACTTGGAGGCGGATCTTCGGATGGCGCTTTTACACTTGTAGCACTCAATCAACTTTTTAATTTACAATTGTCGGAGCAGGCTTTACTAGATTATGCATTACAACTTGGGAGTGATTGTCCTTTTTTTATATTAAATAGACCAGCATTTGCAACAGGCAGGGGTGAAATTTTAACACCAACAACAGTAAACCTCAATGGATACAGTATCATTATTGTAAATCCGGGGATTGCCATTTCTACTAAACTTGCTTTTTCACTGATTACGCCAAAAATTCCAGAAACCAATTTAGCAGCCATCATTCAACAACCCATATCTACATGGAAGGATGAGCTCATCAATGATTTTGAACAACCCATATTTAATTCATTTCCTGAATTAGCGAACATCAAAGAAACACTCTATCAAAAAGGCGCCGTTTATGCATCTATGACTGGCACTGGTAGCACAGTCTATGGAATTTTTCCCACATCCATAATAGATACATTGTCCTTTAATTTTCCTTCTCATTATTTTATTGCTACTGCATCTTAAATAAATAAACTATCGTTTGTTTGTTTAATCACGATAGGAAGGAATCAACAATGTTGATATCTCATTTTTGATTTCGTATAATTTTAATTATTTTACGAATACGATTGCCTGCCATAGATTATTTTATTCCTGAACTTTAACTTGGGTAAACATGCTTGTTTCTAAAAACAACCAGGGGTTGTATGATCCCGCTTTTGAACATGACGCATGCGGCATTGGTTTTGTTGCTAACATTAAAGGCATTAAGTCACATCAAAATATTTCTGATGCCTTAACCGTATTAGAAAACATGGAACACCGTGGTGCTTCCGGCTTCGAAAAAAACACGGGGGATGGTGCAGGACTTATGATTCAAATTCCGCACGAATTTTTCTTTGATGAATGTATGAAACTTGGCGCTCACTTACCTAATTATGGCAAGTATGCAGTGGGCGTTTTATTTTTTCCAAAAGAGCATGCCTTAAAACAAGAATGTCGTGAAATATTTGACAGGGCTGCTGAAAAACTAGGACTCGAAATCATCACCTACCGTGAGGTACCCGTAAATACAAAAGATATTGGAAAAACAGCCCTGTCTGTAGAACCAAGTATGGAGCATGTATTTATCAAATGCCCCGATGACATTGAAACGCCAGCAATTTTTGAACGTAAGTTATTTGTTCTTAAAAACTACGCAACACATACTATTAATAATAGTATTAAAAAGGATGAAATTGGTTTTTATATCGCATCCCTTTCTTACAAAACAATTATTTATAAAGGGCAGCTAACCAGTTTACAGGTACGTGATTATTTTACCGATTTAAACGATAAACGATTGGTATCGGCGTTTGGACTTGTGCACTCTAGATTTGCGACCAACACCTTCCCTTCTTGGAAATTAGCACAGCCCTTCAGGTACATCGCACACAACGGTGAAATCAATACCCTACAAGGAAATTTAAACTGGCTGCGCGCAGGCGAAAAAGGTTTTAGTACCCCCAATTTTTCTAAAGAAGAAATGGAGATGTTGTTACCAATTGTAACATCCGGACAATCCGACTCTGCTTGTCTCGACAACATGATTGAGCTTTTATTTATGAGTGGTAGATCATTACCACACGTAATGATGATGCTAATACCAGAAGCATGGGATGGTAACGAAAGCATGGATGCCACCAAAAAAGCATTTTACGAATACCATGCTTGTTTTATGGAACCATGGGATGGCCCTGCATCTATTTCATTTACCGATGGCAACATGATTGGTGCCACGCTAGACAGAAACG